>CAYRJI010000057.1:0-13728 GCA_964424645.1 uncultured Akkermansia sp.
GTACTTCGTACCTCGTACTTGATCACCCCCGTGTTTTCCTGCACCAAAGTCCTCGCCCACCACGAAGCCTTTAATTTATTTGGGACAGGTGTGGGTGAGGGGATTTTGCGGGGAATTTTGTCTTGCATCCGGGCGCGGGATGGGATATAAGAGAGGGGATGAATTTGCCCAACAGCATCACCTTGCTACGCGTGGTTTTGGTCGTGGTATTTACCGTAGTGTTGGCGATGGGGCGGGGAACGGACCCGGCGGCGGTGGAAGCTGCGCCCGTCGGGGCATGGTTTGAGCCGCTGACGGCGGCGGCGTGCGTCGCGTTTTGGGCATTTGTCGCAGGGGCCATCAGTGACTTTTTTGACGGGCACCTTGCGCGCAAATACGGGCTGGTCACCAACTTGGGGAAGTTGATGGACCCCTTGGCGGACAAGATACTGGTGAGTGCCGCCTACGTGTACCTGAGCAGTGTGGGGATGTGTCCCTTTTGGGTGACGGTGATTATCATTTTTCGCGAATTACTCGTGACGGGGCTGCGACAACTTGCGGCGTTGAAGGGGGAGGTGATAGCCGCCGACCTGAGCGGGAAGTGGAAGACCGGGTTGCAGATAGGTTTCTGCGTGGCGTGTTTATTTTACTTGGCATACGGGGGGAATGCGCCGCAGCCTTTGCGTTTTCTCTCGGTCGGGGAGGGCGGGGAGTGGTGCCGCTGTCTCTTTTTGTGGGGGAGCACGGTACTTACCGTGTGGAGTGGGTTACTGTATTTCATGCACGCGCGTCGCTTGCTGCGCGGTTGATTACGTGTTTTTTCCGGGAAGATGCAAGGAGAAGAGGAACAGGTTGACCCGTTGGCGGAGGATTTTCTACGGTACATGGAGGCGGAGCGCAGTGCCTCGGCTCATACGCTGGCGGCGTACCGACGTGCGCTCATGTTCTTTCGGCAGTGGATGGGAGACCGATTTACGGAGTGGAAAGACTGCACGGATGAAGATTTTCGGAGGTGGCTGTATGCGGCGATGGAAGAGCAGCTCAAGCCGTCTACCATCCGTCTGCGCTTTGCTGCCCTACGCTCATTTTACCACTATCTGGAACGCTACGGGAAGGTAGCCGTCAATCCCCTAGCCGAAGTGGTGCTGCCAAAGAGGAGGCACAACTTGCCGGTATACCTGAACATCAAGCAGATGGAAGAGTTGCTGCGATTACCCCTGCAACTGCCCTTGGACAAAAAATTTCCGAAGTGGGTACCGTACCGCGATGCCGCCATATTAGAGCTGTTTTACTCGTGCGGGTTGCGACTCAGTGAGTTAGTGAGTTTGAATGCCGGGGCGTTGCAGGATGGAACAGATTGTGTGCGGGTGGTGGGAAAGGGACGCAAGGTGAGGCTCATCCCCGTGGGAGAGTACGCGAGCGATGCCCTGAGCAAATACCGCGCCATGGCGCAAATCAGTGGGAGTATGCCATTGTTTATCAACCGATTTGGAAAACGACTTTCCGGGCGTGGCATCCAGCTTATGCTGGAGAAGTACCTGCGAGTTTCCGACATCCCCTTCCACATCTCCCCGCACAAACTCCGCCACACGTTTGCGACACATCTGTTGGATGCCGGGGCAGACCTGCGCTCGGTGCAAGAGCTGTTGGGGCACGCTTCCCTCTCTACCACGCAAATTTACACACACGTCACGAAGACCCGCATGAAGGAAGTCTACACGCGCGCGCATCCCCGCGCACAACAGAAAAAAAAGTAGGGCAGAGGAGGCATTTGTCCCGAGGAAATTTCCGCACTTTCAAGTTATTCAGTGGCAATGGCGTGTGTGTTGGGCAGGATAGAGGCTAAGTCTTGGGGGAGGTCAGCGTGGACACGGATGGTGCGGTTGCCGGAGGGGAATTCGAGGTCACAGGCGTGGAGGGCATGGCGAGGGAGAAAGAGACGGCGAGCCAGCTCGGGGGTCCAGCCGTTTTCGATAAAGTCGAGGTAACAGGATTCATCGCCGCCGTATATCTTGTCACCGAGGATGGGGAAACCGAGGAAGGCGAGATGGGCGCGGAGTTGGTGCATACGCCCGGTGAGAGGAGAGCATTCCAGCAAGGCGAGATCGGGGAAAACTGCGTGGGCGGGGATGCGCTGCAGGGTACGAAAAGAGGAGCGACAGGGGCGACCGTCGGGGTGGCAAGCTTGGCGCACGCGGATGCGCGTGGGAGCGATGCGGTGCATGGGGAGCAGGGGTTCAGCGCAATAGGCAGATTCCCAAGCCGGGCACCCGCGCACGATGGCGAGGTAACGCTTGCGGATAGCGTGGTGTTGCATGGCGCGACCGAGCTCCCGGGCAGCCCGCGCGTGCTTGGCAACGAGAACCAGCCCACTCGTTTCGCGGTCTAAGCGGTTGACGAAAGAGACACAGCCACCGCAGGCGAGTTCGTATGCAAGCAGGTGCCGTACACCGCCGAGAAGGGTTGGTTCGAAGCGACGCACGCGACCGGTCGGGTGCATGAGGAGGGGTGCCGCCTTGTCGACGACCAGCGCATCGTCGTCCTCATAAACCACCGAGAAGTCCGGGTGGACGGCAATGGGAAAGTCACTGGGCATAGGAGAAGAGAACGGGGTCAATAGCTGTCCATTCACCTGCGGGGAGGCAAAGAGAGGCGAGAGAGAGGGGACCGACGGAGACACGGGAAAGCTCGAGCACCGGGGCACCGACCGCAGCGAGCATGCGCCGCACTTGGTGGTAGCGTCCTTCACAGAGAGACAACTGCCCCGTGCAGGCATCGGCGGCATCGATTTGCAAATGGGCGGGCAGACAGGGAGAAGATTCGCCGTGCAGCATGAAATGACCATCGGAAAAGAGTTGTACCGCCTCCGCCGGTACGGGTGCCGCGCACCGAAAGCGGTATACTTTTTCGATGTGTCGCTTGGGGGAGGTGAGGGCGTGCACAAAGGCACCATCGTCACTCAGCAGGAGGAGCCCGGAGGTCTCCTTATCCAAACGCCCCACCGATTGCACGGTGGGGGAGCGACGCAGCCACTGCGGCGGCAGGAGAGAGTACACGGAAGGAGCATCGCCCTCCCGCGCGTGGGAACAGGTGCAACCCACCGGCTTGTGCAGGGCAACGTACAGTCCGTCGGGGAAGGGGACGGGGCATCCATCGACCAACACTTCAGCGGGGTCCAGACGGCGACTCGGTGAAGTGACAGCCTCCCCGCGAAACGAAAGACGCCCCGCGCGCAGCCAAGTAGGTGCTTCACGGCGCGAACAGTACCCGAAACGACACAGTATCGCATCGGCTCGTTGCATAAAATCACATTATCACCGGATATTCTGAAAAACAAGGTCGAAATCCAGACCTGTCCCGAGAAAATAAGACGCTTAGTGGTGGGCGATGACTTTGCGGCAGGAAGACGCGGGGGAATGGAAGTACGAAGTACGAAGTGAAGGAGCTAGGCGCAACGGAGTTGCGCAGGGGAGTCGGAAGGAGGCAAAGCCAAAACGACGTGTGGGAACTTAATTCATGCGCCCGTGATGCTGAAGCCCCCTCCGTACGCAGAGCGGGTGTAACCCGCGTGGGGATTACTACTTCATGCGTTCCTCGATATCCACGGGTTTGGCTTCCCAGATACGGCTGTCGGGGTCGTACGGGATGTCCTTGATGAGCATGAGATCGCCCTCATCGCCACTCTGTTTATTTTCCGGGAGGATAGCATCGTAAGCTTCCTGAACGGTGGGAGCGGAGAACGCGGTACGGAAGAGTTGGTAGAGGGGTTTACCATTCTTATCGGGGGCTTGATTGGGGCGCAATTCTTCGATGAGTAGGCAGAATCCGAACTCACCGCCGCCGATTTCGGAGATCATGACCTGCATTTCGTACCACTCATCTTTTTTGACATCAAACTCCTCCCCCACCTCAAAGCCGCCCATCGACATATTCCACGCCTGAATTCCGTCGTATTCAACAAGGTGACGCTTCTTTTTGACGTCGGGTTTGTCGCTCCATTCGTTCCACGTTGCGTTGCGCAAATTATGCAGACCGCAGGCGAGGACATTTTTGCCGTCGAAGCGGACGGCCATCACCGTATCGGCTGCGCCGACAAAGCGGAAAGTACCGGTTTCCGGGGCTTTGACTTTGGCACGATATAGTGCTACCCAGCGACTTTTTTGGAGACCATGCTTACCTTGGGGGTCGTAAGCATGAACGGCCTCTTCGTCTCGACAATTGGGCATGAAGAAGCAGGTGCTGAAGAGCTGCGTCTTGGCACGGAAGTAGGGAGAGAGCATGGCAACATTCCAAGTCTTGTTGTAGAACGTGCTCTCGAATTCCAATACTTGACCGTTGCTGCTAGATTTTTCGTAGACGGAAGGCTTTCCCACTGCCGTACGCTTCATATCCCAGAGGTACCCGGAGAAGGACGAGGCAACCTTTTTATCGCTACCCATACCGCCCTTACCATTGCCCTCGCCGAAACCGTCACCCAAACCCTCGCCGCCCAAACCGCCGGAATTCGACACCGGTGCCGCATCCAACATGCTCGGATCAAAGGGGAAGGGGGATTGCTCCACGGTAGCCGTGCTCACAATGATGGGAACCACGGGCGGCACGTCCGGAGGTCGCCCACCGGAAATTTCCTGCATTTTCGGGGGCTCCGGAGCCTGCTCTTCATCCGTTGCCCCTTGGTATACGATAAACTCTGCCGGTTGTTGTCTATCGACGAGGATTTTTGTTACACCCAAGGTAATGAGCATGCAGGAAAGGATAATCGCCGTGAGGATGGCGGCACGCCTCAACAACCTCTTCAGACGCTGCATCCTGTGATGCCGCGATCCCAAATTTCCATGTGCTGAATCTGCTGAGCGAAACCTGATGGCCATAACGGGAGATCAGAACATGACCCTACGGCATTGTAGTGTACGAGAGACGGGGTGTCAAGCGGGAAGTTTCATCTGTCCCAAAAAATTGGCGACCTAGTGGTAGGCGATGACTTTGAGGCAGGAAGATGCGGGGGAATGGAGGCACGAGGTACGAAGTAAACGATCTAGGTGTAAGAGGGTTGCGCAGGAGAGTTCTGCCTAGGGAGCCGGGGAAGGGGCGGCAGACTTGCCGTCTTCCTCCTGCTGCGTCCCCTCGGGAACGACAAAGAAGAAGTCGGCAGAAGCCTCGGAGGGACCGAAGACTTCACGGGCAACGGCACGCACCTCATCGACGGACATCGAGTTGATGTCCTCAATGAAGTCGCGCATAAGGGCAGGGCGTTCGGGCTCGCTTTGGAAGTCGATGAGTTGGTTTTGCCAATAGGAGGGGGAGACGAGGTCTTTCTGTGCTGCGGCGCGGATGGGGAGGATAGCGCGCCGGAATTCGTCCTCACTGATGGCCCCCTGACCGACTTGGTTGCAGATGTCCTCCATGGCGGCACAGACTTTGGCGCGGTTGGCTTTCACCCCGGCACTCATTGTCGTGAGCAGGGCTACATCGTCGAAGTCACTGTTTGTTCGCACCTGCACGCGAGGGGAGTAACTTTCGCCCATGGCGGCACGCAGAGAGTTGAGGAGTTTATCGCGCACAATGGATGCGAGCACCTGTAGTCTGCGGTTGCGACGGAAGTCTCGACCGTTGCCTGCGGCATGTACGCGTGCCACGATGGTCTTATCCAGTTGGGTGGGGTATTCGAGGAAGCGGCGTTGAGCCCAAGGTTGCGTGGAGACGCGGCGTTGTTCGGGAGACAGTTTACACGGCTCGGCATCGCGGTTCGGCATGGCACCGAATGTACGCTCCAGCACCGGCACCACGGTCGCCACATCAAAGTCACCCACCAAGGACACCTCTACGTAATTTTTATTCAGCAAGGGCTCCATCACCTGCTCCACGACCTTTGCGCTGCATGCTTCAATTTCTGCTTTCTGCGGTACGGTGAAGAGCACGTTGTTGCCGAACATGATGCGGTTTGATTGCACGGCGAGGACCCCCTCGGGAGTCGTCTCCAGTTCTCGGTATGTGTTATCGAGACTGCGACGCAGGACGACTTCGCCGTCTTCTCGGTAGCCGGAGTGGAGGATGGCTGCCGCGAGCAGCTTGCATTGCAGCTCCAAATCCTGTGCGCAGGTGGTTCCCGAGAACAGGAAATGAGTGAAATCCATATCGAAGTCGAGGGTCACGTGCTTGGAAGCTAGGAGACGCTCGAGGTCATCGTAGCTGTGCTCGCGGAGCCCACCGCGTCCCATGACAGCTTGCACCATGGCGGCGAGACCCGGGGTAGGAGGCAGTGCGAGGCGACCGCCGGAGACTGCCGCCGTTACGCAGATGCTGCCTTTGCGAAAGTCTACGGGTTTGAGGTTGACGCGTACACCATTGGACAGAGACAAGGTGGTTATTCCAAGGTCATCCGACTTTTCCTGTCGGGTTACGGTGCCGGGCATGCCGATGGTCTCATACGCGAAGGGTTTCACGGATTCGGCTTTGCGCTCCGGTAGGGGTGCTTGCAGGGCTTTGTCGAATTGATTGCGCAAGGCAGCCGGTTTGACGTCTGCAGGGATGTTTCCGATCATGGTAAGCAAGGGGTGATGCAGGTCGAAGGCATCTTGCAGAGCCTGACGGCAGATTTCCGGGTTTTCCCGAATTTGACGGATCATCGGAGCCAGTACGCGCATTTCTTCATAGGGGTCCGTGAGAATCTCCTTGTCCGAGATGGCTTCGATGATGCGATCGGCCATCGTCGATGCAGGTACGGTCTCCCACGTTGCGCAGGCTTGCTCGAGGTTGGCGCAGAGTGCTTCCGTTGCCTCCTTTACCTCCGCAGCATCAAAGCCGCCGACAATAGCTTGACGCAGCTGCTGCACGCAGCAATCTACGGCACTTTGCCACTTTTCGGGTTTGCATTTAATGACGAGAGCCCTCAAATCAACAGTTTCGCAGAGGTCTTGAGTTTCAATACCCGACGTCGTGAATGGGCAGGTTTCCGTATGCGTGAGACGCTTGAGGCGACGGTTGACCATGGCACACGCCAACTCGAGGGGGAGGTCCTTGATGCGCTGCTGTGCACTGTCCTTTTTTTCCGTGTAGGGTTTGACGATAGAGAGGTGAATGGTGGTATTTGCCTCTTCGACGTTGGGAATCAACTTGACAGGTTCCGTGGGCGGCACGAGGGCACCCATGGCGGGTTTGGCTGCCGGTTGGCGTGCCTCCATACTGTCGAAGTGTTGTTTGATCCATGCTTCGGCATCGGTCGGCTTGACGTCGCCGACGATGAGGAGCGTCATGTTGTCGGATGTGTAGAAGTTGCGGTAGTGTTGGCGCACGAGCTCCGGGGCACCGTGACGCAGCACCTCCTCCTTGCCGATGGGCAGGTACTTAGCCAAGCGTGTGCCCTCCGTTATCTGCTCCAAGAAAGCGATGCGAGCGCGGAAGGTGGCAGAGTCCCGCGCGTGCATCTCACTGATGACGATGCCGCGCTCTTTGTCGATGTCATCGTCCTCCAAGGTAGCTCCGTCCGCAAAGTCACGCATGATGGTGAGGGCGGTATCGACGGTTTTCTCCTCCAAGTTGGGCAATTCGAGCATGTAAACCGTTTCCTGCAAGCCGGTATAAGCATTGGCATCGCCGCCGAAGCCCAAGCCGAGTTTCTGCATCACCGGTATGAGTTCGCCGCGTTTGTAACTGCGGCTCCCGTTGAAGACCATGTGCTCCAACAAATGAGAGAATCCGGTATTTTCGTCATTTTCCGCCAGAGAGCCGACATGCACGTAGAGCCGCAGGGAGGCGCGCCCTGCCGGTTCCTTCGTGGGGCGAATAATGTAGTGTAAACCATTGTCCAGCGTGCCGGTCGTGATGAGGGGGTCCTGCTTCAGCTCGTCTACTGCTGTGGCAGTCGGTGCCGGTGGCGGCGGTGTAGTATCCTGTTGCGCCGGGGCGCATAGAGCAGCTGCAATGAACAGGAAGCATGCTGTACGTATCGGGGAGAGGTGTCTGCATCGTTTCATCTCAGTGTACGTACGCGCACCGTGCCCCGGAACTTTCAAATTTCCGCGTCATACAGTATTTGTCCGCAAACCGCTCAGGACTGCAGGACAGCAGAGACCGCCGTGGGCAAGGCATCAGCGTTCAATGTCATCGAGCATACTTTGCAGGAGCTTATGAGCGTAGAAGATGCGGGAGCGGAGAGTACCTTCCGACACATGGAGCATTTCAGAAACTTCTTGGTAGGAGAGCCCCATCACATCGCAGAGAGTGACGACTTCGCGGTGGGCGGGGGAAAGCTGATTGAGGGCTTTGCGGAGCCGCTTCTTGATGTCGGCGATATGAGCACTGCGGGCGGGGTCGGAATCCGGTCCTTGGTCGGCGAGTTCATCATTTTTCTCGAGGGGGTCACCGTTTTCGTCATTATCTAGGCTGAAGGTACCTTCGTGTTTACGTTTACGCAGCCAATTACGGGCTTGGTTGGCGGCAATGGTGTAAAGCCAGGTGTAAAACGAACTCTTTTTGTTGAAGTAACGCAGGGAGCGAAAAGCACGCAGGAAGGTTTCTTGGGCAACGTCGTACGCATCGGCTTCCGAATCGAGCATTTGCAGCAACATACCGTGTAGCTTTCGGCTATGGCGGCGAATCAACACATCGAATGCACGGGTATTCCCATCCAGCGTGATACGGATGAGCTCCTCGTCCGGGAGTTCATTCCAATCATTGCTCGGAGTATTCGTGCTCATGGGATAGTATAAATATCAGACAGGCAAGGAGTAAGAGCGACCGTCCCTCCCTTCGTACCAATTGATGAAGGCGGCGTTTGCGGTGGTGAAGCCGCCCGGGGTCGGGTAATTTCCGCTGAAATACCAGTCACCGCAGGGACCTTCGATGGCCGCGTGCAGCCCCTCGAGAGTTTGGTAGATAATCTGCACCTCACAGGTCGAATTATCCGGAGTGACTAGGCGCGAGATTTCCTCCGTAATTTCATCGACTGAAAATGGGGAGTAGATAGCCTTGACGGGGTTGGAACGTTGAGCGGGAGGCAGGGTCAGCTGGTGACGGCACTCATCGTACACCCGAGAGATGTACGCGTACTCTCCGCGCTTCTTGAGCAGCGAAATGGCTGCCTGAAAAGCAATGAACTTCCCCAGTTCACTCATATCAATGCCGTAACAATCCGGGTAGCGGATTTGCGGGGCGGAGGAGAGGATGACAATTTTGCGGGCTTTCGAGCGGGCGAGTAGGCGGAGGAGGGAAGAGCGCAGCGTGGTGCCGCGCACGATGGAATCATCGATGGCAATGAGCACTTCGTCGTCTCCGATGGCACCGTAGGTCAGGTCGTACACCTGTGCCGCCAGTTGTTGGCGACTGCTTTCTTCGGAGATAAAGGTACGCAGCTTAATGTCCTTGTGGGCAATTTTTTCTGCGCGGGGCCAGCGTTTTTGGACCAATTCGCGAATGAGCGCATCGGAGAGCGAGTCATCGTGAAACGCGCGGATAAGTGCAGCCGTCACGCGGTCGCGGCGGTAGGCGCGCAGACCTTCCAGCAGACCGTAATATGACACCTCTGCCGTGTTCGGGATGTAGGTGATAGCCGCCTTCGAGAAATTCTCATCGCCCAGACACTCCACGACTTTTTCGGTGAGGTTGGCACCGAGAGCTTTGCGTTCGCGGTAAATGATGGGGTCGTTGCCCCGCGAAAAATAGATGGCTTCGAAAGAGCAGGGGGTGGGCTCCAAGGGCTCTGTGAACGGAGCAATCGTGATTTTCCCGTCGCTCTTGACCACAATCATGTGGGCGCGCTCCAGCTCATGCACATCTTCGCATTCCACCCCCATCACACTCATGAGGGGGACGCGTTCGCTGGAAATCGCCAAATACTCATCGGTCAACACATAATGACAGGGGCGGATACCGTGCGGGTCGCGCAGGCAGAAGAAGTCGCCGTTGCCCACGGCCCCCATCACGCAGTAGCCGCCGTCCCAGCTCTGAGAAGCCTTGCCGATGATGTCGTAGAGGTCCAAACGGCGGGAGATGACACGCGGAATTTCGCGCCCGGGTGTTTTTTTATCGCGCAACTCGCGGTAGATGTCCGTGTGGGCTTCATCCAAGTAGTAACCGATTTCCTCGAGCACGGCTTGGGTATCCGTGTCGAATACCGGGTGCTGACCGCGTTCGATGAGCTTGCGGTTCAACTCATTGGCGTTAGTCATGTTGAAGTTGCCCAACAACATGAGGGTACGGGTCGTCCAGTTTGTGCGGCGCAGGAAGGGGTGGCAACTGCCCTCGTCGAATTGACCGCTGGTGCCGTAGCGCAGATGCCCCACCAAGATTTCTCCCCCGAAGTTGAAGAATTTTTTGAAGGCCTGAGCATCTTGGGGGTCCCAATCGCCGGTTTCGTGGAGGGTGCGGAGATTGCGCTGTTGGGAGGTAAAAATATCCGAGAGAGCCGAAGACGTAGCGTTGCGAGCGCGAAAGACGTACGGCTCCCCCAAGGGCATGTTCAGCTTCACGCAGCCGATGCCTGCGCCGTCCTGCCCGCGATTGTGCTGCTTTTCCATGAGCAGGAAAAGTTTGTTGAACGCCCAATCCGGCGAACCGTACTTGGTTGCAAAGTACGATAGGGGTTTAAGCAGGCGGATGGCAGCAACGCCGCATTCGTGGTGGAGGGGGTCGGACATGGTCGGAACGGAGAGGAGGGGAAGGGGTGCGAGGTGGCGAGAATCAAGAGGAGACGCAGACGCGGATGCCTGCGCCGGGACGGATGGTACCGAGCAGATAGGATTGAGGACCCACACACATGGCGGCATCTGCTTGGTCCGGACTCACGATGGACACCCAGCCGATGCCCATGTTGAAGGTGTGGAAGCGATCCTGCTCATCGACGTAGCGAAGCACCTTTTGCGCCGGTTCATTTTGCCAGAAGGGGACGGAGAGTTCGGCACCCAAGTCCCCCAGAAAACGCTCCAGATTCTCCGGCAAGCCGCCGCCGGTGATATGCGCGTAGGCTTTCGGCGTGATGCCTTTTTGTCGCATTTGCGCCACGACATCGTGGTACAGGCGCGTGGGGGCGAGTGCGGCACGGAGCTCGTCGGGCGTGAGCAAACCCGGGTGCTCGCGCAGGATGCGGCGCACGAGGCTCCACCCATTGGCGTGAAAGCCGTCACTCGCATAGCCCACCACCACATCGCCGACGGACACGCGCGAGGGGTCGATCATGAGCTCCTTTTCCGCGCAGCCGATGCAGAAGCCGGCGAGTTCGACGAGACCTTCCGGCACCACATCGGGCATTTCAGCGGTTTCGCCACCGGCGAGGATGCAGTTGCAGCTCTCCAAGTAATCGCTCATCCCCGCGATGAGACGCGTGATACGCGGTGTCTCCGCCCTGAGATTTGAGATGCCGAGGTAGTCCAGAAACAACAGGGGGTCACCGCCGGTGGTCAATATGTCATTCACATTCATTGCCACCAAATCTTTTCCGACCGTCTCCGGCATGTCCTGCTCAAAGAGGAGCTGCGTCTTTGTCCCCACACCGTCTGTTCCCGTCACAATGACGGGCTGTTTGTACGAGCTGAGGTCATACGCTGCCGCGAAAAGTCCGAAGGCATTGAAGAGGTGACGATGTTGCTGCGTGCGCTTAACGTGTGAGCTAATGTTGCGAACAAATGATTGAGCTTCAATGGTATCAACGCCTGACTGCTTATAGGTAAGTTTGCTTGACATGGGGAAAATAGGTGGGCGACGGAACCGCCGCGCATTTTACCCCCGAGAGCGAAAAATGGCAAGACCAATCCATCCAAACCCGTCCCGAGACCACAGCCGTCCCAAGAAAAATACGAGCTTCGTGGTGGGCGATGACTTTGCGGCAGGAAGACACGGGGGTGATCAAGTACGAGGTACGAAGTACGAAGTGAAGGAGTTAGGCGCAACGAGGTTGCGCAGGTGAGTTGAGAGGAGGCAAAGCGGAAAACACGCGTGGGACACGAATCGACGTACCCGTGAGAATGATAACCCCGTGGCGTGCGAGTGTGTGATAGGCAATACGGGTGACGCGAAAATAGTGACGCTCAGGAAGAAAATTTGCGCTGAGCTGCGGCAAGACACATGCATCGCTTTCCGATTCCGTGTACTTCCCGTTCTTCCCGCCACTCACGGTAGCCTTACGCTTCAACCACACACCCTTTCCCCGCCTCTTACCCCACGCCTACCCCACCCGCCACTCCTCGGCTTCGCTACTTCGTACCTCGTACTTCCCGTTGTCTTCGTACTTCCACCATTAACGCCGCCCGCAAGATGGCTCCTGCGGGCGGCGAACCGATTTGACAAGCTATGGAAGTTATTTGTCTGCGTTATCGGAGGGGCTCCACTCCTCGGTCTGGAGAGAGGCGAGGTTGAAGGCCTGCTCCAAGCCGACCATATCACCGGCACGGACAGTTTCGAATGCGGCTGTTTCGCGGCGGAGTTGCTCGGCATCGTAATTCACGGCCTTGATGGAGAGACCGATACGACGTTCGATGCGGTCGACTTTGATGACGCGGGCTTGAATCTGGTCACCGGTCTTGAGGACATCCTTAACGCGCTCAACGTGGTCCTCGGAGAGCTGGGAAATATGGATGAGCCCATCGATATCGCCGTCCAAATTCACGAAGGCACCGAAAGAAGCAATCTTGGAGACTTGACCGGAGACGAGGTCGCCGACTTTGAATTGCTTGTCGATCGTCTCCCAAGGATCATCTTCAAGCTGCTTGATGCCGAGAGAGACACGCTGATTTTCCTTGTCGATACTCAGCACGCGAGCCTCCACGACATCTCCCTTCTTGATGACCTCGGAGGGGTGATTGATCTTGCGAGTCCAGCTCATATCGGAGACATGAATCATGCCGTCGATGCCTTCCTCCAAGGCGACAAAAGCACCGTAGGGGGTGAGATTGCGGACAGCACCGGAGATGACCGTGCCCACAGGGAAGCGGGCTTCGATGGCATCCCACGGGTTTTCTTCGAGCTGACGGACTCCCAAGGAAATCTTCTGTTCTTCGACCGAGATGCTGAGTACGACGGCTTCGATTTCTTGGTCGAGAGAGAGCACATCGCTCGGGCGCGTAATGCGCTTCGTCCACGACAACTCCGAGACGTGCACCAAGCCCTCCACACCGCGTTCGAGCTCCACAAAGGCACCGTAGGCGAGGAGTTTGGTGATGCGACCCTTGACGTGAGAGCCGATCGGGTACTTCACCTCGATGTCCGCCCACGGATTGTCGGCAAGCTGCTTCAGACCGAGGGACACCCGCTCCTTTTCGCGGTCCACTTCGAGGATGAGAACCTCGATTTCCTGCCCGATGTGCAGCAATTCGGAGGGGTGATTGACGCGCCCCCAGCTCATATCGGTGATATGCAGCAAGCCATCCATGCCGGAAAGGTCCACGAAAGCCCCGAAGTCCGTCAAGTTCTTCACGATACCGTGCACACGGTCGCCCGCCTTCACCGTTTCCAAGAAGTGTTGACGCAACTCGCTCCTCTCCGCTTCTATCACTTCACGCCGCGAAAGGACGATATTTTTGCGCTCATCGTTGACCTTGACAATTTTGAACTCATAAACTTTGCCGACGTATTCGTTGAGATCCTTGGGCGGGATAATGTCCACCTGCGAACCGGGCAGGAAGGCTTCCACACCCACATTGACCATGAGACCGCCCTTGACCACGCTCTTTACCTTGCCCTTGACGAGCCCACCCTCCTTGTACACCGCCACTATCTTGTCCCAGTTCTGCTTGTGAGCAGCCTTTTCCTTGGAGAGAA
>CAYRJI010000058.1:0-13366 GCA_964424645.1 uncultured Akkermansia sp.
CCGAACTTGAGAAAGTGGTTGCAATACACGACCTTACACCCATCGAGACAACCGCGCACCTGCTCAAGTATGATTCTACGCAGGGGAGATTCAAGGGCACGGTGGAGATCAAGGGGGAGGATACCTTGGTGGTAAACGGGCATGACATCAAGATACTTGGTGGCATGTTGGGACCGGATCAGTTGCCGTGGAAGGAGCTTGGTGTGGATGTTGTGCTGGAGTCCACCGGGCTCTTCACTGACCGAGCGAAGGCAGAGGGGCACCTGAAAGCTGGGGCAAAGAAGGTGCTCATTTCAGCTCCCGCCAAGAATCCGGACCTCACGTTCTGCATCGGTATCAACGATCAGGAGTACGACCCGGCTAAGCACAATATCGTGTCCAACGCATCCTGCACTACGAACTGTCTTTCCCCGATGGTTAAGGTGTTGAACGACAAGTTCGGTATCGAGAAGGGGATGATGAGTACCATACACTCCTATACGAATGACCAGCGCATTCTCGACCTGCCGCACAAGGATCCGAGACGCATGCGTTCTGCCGCTATCAACATTATACCCACCACCACAGGGGCTGCGAAAGCGATAGGGGAGGTCATCCCTGTGCTTAAGGGTATGCTCAATGGCGCGTCATTCCGTGTGCCGACCCCGACCGGTTCGTTGACAGACTTTGTGGCGATTCTGAAGAGGGACGTGACCGTGGAGGAAGTGAACGCTGCCATGAAGGAAGCCGCCGAGGGACCGCTCAAGGGAATTCTCGAGTACTCGGAGGAGGCACTTGTGCTTCAAGACATCGTGTCCAATCCGCACTCCTGCATTTTCGATGCCGGGTTCACCTATGTGGTGGGCGGCAATATGGTGAAGGTTTGCGGCTGGTACGACAACGAATGGGGGTACTCCAACCGCGCCGCTGAGGCGATGAA
The DNA here is from genome assembly GCA_964424645.1 of uncultured Akkermansia sp. Taxonomy (GTDB): domain Bacteria; phylum Verrucomicrobiota; class Verrucomicrobiia; order Verrucomicrobiales; family Akkermansiaceae; genus Akkermansia. The sequence continues at coordinate 920 of CAYRJI010000058.1, forward strand.
GAAGTTGGGCGATTCCATTTGATCCACCCCTCGCAATTTTCAGCGACACTACCAAGGGGCGGGAAGCGGGTTGCTGCTTCCCGCCAGTCTGTTGATGATTTACCAGAAGAAGTCCGCGCAACTTTGTTGCGCCTAGCTTATTTTTACTTTGTGCATCCGTGGTAAGGTGTGCGGTTTTTGCTTGCAATTTGGGGCAGAATAAGGTTGAATGTGGGCGTATGAGAATGTTTTTTTTAATGGTCATGGGGACACTTGCGGCGAGTGTGTTGATGAGTTCATGTGGGGAATGTCCCTGCAAGGGAAGCAACGATTACCTGCGAGATGTACCGGTGACGCGCTCGCAGAGTTTTGAATGATAGGAGGACGACATGTCCTTTGAGATACGTGACACACAGTTAAGACCGCAGCGAGCCCTGTTGGTAGGTATAGGAATGCCCGGGGAGGGACACGCGGAGCGCGCCGCCCTGCTTGCGGAACTCGAGAACTTGGTCGAGAACTTGGAGTACGGCATCGTCGAGAGTCGACTGATATGGACACGCGAGGTGCAGGTCAAATTTCTGTGTGGCGTTGGCAAGGCAGAGGAGATACGCCTGCTCACCGAGCAGGTGGGAGCGGATTGTTTGATATTTGACAACTTACTCAGTCCGAGTCAGCAAAGGGAATGGGAAAAGTTTACGAACTTGCCGGTTATGGACCGTGAGGAAGTCATTTTGGACATCTTTGCGAGGCGGGCTCGGACGCGGGAGGCGGTGATGCAGGTAGATTTAGCGCGTATGCAATATGCGCTGCCGCGCATGGTCGGGATGTGGAAGCATTTGGATCGACAGCGTGGGGGCGCAGGGGGGGGGAAAGGGGGTGGGGCTGCTGCGAGAGGAGAGGGCGAAAAACAGATAGAAGTGGATCGTCGCTTGGCACACGAGCGCATCAATGCCATCCGCCGAGAGCTCGAGGAGGTGCGACGACAGCGTGCTACCCAGCGCAAGGAACGACTGCGCCAAGGCATACCGACTGCGGCTATCGTGGGCTACACAAATGCCGGGAAATCTAGCTTGTTGAACGCGCTCACTCATGCCGGAGTCCCCGCGCAGGATATTTTGTTTGCGACACTCGATACCACGAGTCGCAAGATCGAATTACCGGACGGACAACCCTTGGTGCTCACCGACACGGTCGGGTTTATTCGCAACCTACCGCACCGACTGGTGGAGGCATTTAAGTCCACACTGGAAGAGGCTGTCCTCGCGAATTTTTTGGTACAAGTGGTGGATGTGAGTGACCCGGAGGCACTGCGCCACTACGAGACCACTTGCCAAGTGCTCACAGAACTTGGAGCCGGGGACAAGCCCATGATAGTGGTGGGGAACAAGGCGGACAAGGCGGGGACGGAGGACGCGCGGCATGCCATGCAGCAGCTGGGCGCAGCGGCAGAGAGACATCCGTGCCTGAGTATCAGCGCACTGCACGAGCAGGGGATGACGGAGTTATTAAATGCCTGTGTGGACATGCTTTCCCACCGCGTCAATACACAGACGTATCGCATCCCCCAAGCGGAAAGCCGAATCATCGCCATTATGCATCGGGACGGCAAGGTGCTGAGCACAGAGTATGAAGGGAATGACGTGGTGGTGCGCGCGACGCTACCGCGAGAGTTTGCCGCAAGATTGGAAACCTATCGAGAGATATGAAGATACGAGCAATTACAATAGGCATGACATTTGTTGTGGTTTTAGGTTTGGCGGCATGCAGCCACAATGGGAGTCGAGACCCTGCACGCAGCGGAGCCGAGCTGGAGCTTGCCACAAAAAACAAACGGGTGGCGCGCACCTTCGAAGCATTCATTGCGAGCCCCACTTACAGTCAATCGCGAGATATGTGGCGGGGGGCAGCCCTGCAACAGTACGCACCCCGGAAATCGCGTGTGGAAATACTTCTGCGAGAGCAGCGCGGACGGCTTTACATCAATGACCAAATAGCCATGGATTTTCCGGTATGTTCCGGGCGAGTGGGAGGGCACGAAACACCGCGCGGCAAATTTCACATCACGGAGAAGAAGCGCGAGCATCGCTCCTCGAGCTACGGCAGTTTTGTGGGTGCCAATAACGTCATCGTGAAGGGGGATGCCAAGTCATGGCAAAAAGCCCCCCAGGGATCACATTTTCTAGGTGCTTCCATGCCCTATTGGATGCGCTTTAACGGGGCAATCGGAATGCATGTGGGGAGTGTTTACCGCAGTGGAGCATCGCACGGCTGCGTGCGTGTGCCTCCGGAGGCATGCTCCATACTCTTTGATAAGTTGTCCGTCGGGTCTACTGTCATTGTTAAATGAGGAGGTATGATTACTAGGTTACATTCAACGGCAGTCATCGGAATTACCGGCTATGAGGTGCAGGTGGAGGTGGATGTGCAGAAGGTGGAAGAGGTGGGCAGGTTCAGTGTGGTGGGATTGCCGGATACAGCGGTGCGGGAAAGTGTGCAGCGGGTGACAGCGGCATTGCAGAACAGCCATTTCTTCTGTCCCGGGCAAATTGCCGTGACCGTCAATTTGGCACCGGCGGATGTCAAAAAACAAGGACCCGGCTTTGATTTGCCGATCGCACTCGGTTTGGAAATGGCAATCCAAAATAATTATTCCGGACTACCGGGCGAATTCCGGCGACGAGTGCCGGAAGACCTGCACGACTGGTGCATTGTGGGGGAGTTGGCACTGGATGGTGCTGTACGCGGAATTCGGGGTATTTTACCGCAGGCGGTAGCCGCGCGGGAAGCCGGGATGCGACGCTTGCTGGTGAGTGTGGAAAATGCTGCGGAGGCGGTAGTGGTGGAGGATATGCAAGTGTATCCCGTGCATGATTTACGGGAAGCTTGGGATACCCTACTGGACCCGAGTTCACACCAACCGCAGCTGCCGGGTCCCATCAATGAAGAAGATGATGACATGCCGGATTTCGACGAGGTGAAGGGGCAGCCCTACGCAAGGCGAGCCATGGAGATTGTTGCCGCCGGGGGACACAATTTGCTCATGTGCGGGTCCCCGGGTAGCGGCAAGAGCATGTTGGCGGCGCGATTACCGGGGATACTGCCGCCGATGACTCAGAATGAGGCACTTGAAGCGAGTAAAATACACTCTGTTTGCGGATTACTCCCGGCGGGGCGGGGCTTGTTAGCGCATCGCCCTTTCCGAGCTCCGCACCACACGATTTCGGATGTAGGGCTCATGGGCGGCGGTTCAACGATCACACCCGGGGAAATCACTTTGGCGCACCATGGAGTGCTCTTTTTGGACGAGTTCCCGGAGTTCAGTCGCCGCACATTGGAGACACTGCGCCAGCCACTGGAAAGTGGTTCGATCACCATATCCCGCGCGAGCGGTTCTGTGGATTTTCCCTGTCAATTTATGCTGGTTGCCGCGATGAATCCGTGTCCCTGTGGGTACTTGGGTGACCGGCGGCACACCTGCCATTGTCGACCGGCGGACATTGCGCGCTACCGGAAAAAGATTTCCGGACCCTTGCTGGATCGCTTCGATATGCTCATTGAAGTACCGGCGGTGGATACGGCGGGATTGCTCGGTAAGCCGGATGGGGAGAACAGTGCCGCCATTCGGCAGCGGGTGACAGCCGCGCGGGCTCGTCAGCAGGCACGCTATGCCGGGATTTCTGCAGTGTGCAACGCCCGGCTCAGCGGGAAAATGATCCGCCGTTTCTGTCCCCTCTCCAAGCAGCAACAGGACCTCCTGCTCGCTGCGGTGGAGCAGTTTGGACTTTCCGCGCGGGCGTTCGACCGTATTTTGCGGGTCACGCGAACCATAGCAGATTTAGCGGGGCGAGAGGAGATCGAGGATGCGGACTTACTCGAAGCTATACAATTTCGCCAATTCGAAGCTCAACTAAGGAGTTTGTGATGATAGAAAACCACGAAGCGGGACGTATCTAGACAGGTACTTACATTTTGTACACGACTCAGACATGAAACGAACAATACAAAGCTTACTCAGGGGAGTGGCAGCTATGGCGGCGTTCGCTGTGGTGACTCCCGTCACATTCGGTGGGATCACCGTGCCGGTGCCGGGGGGGGACATGTGGGGAAGCGAGTCATTTGACTATGGGTGGACATTTCGCTATTTTGGGACGGTACCGCCGGAGGAGGTAGCGAGAGGTATTTATTCGCCGACGGGGTTCCAAGCGGGATACCCGGTGAGTCAAGCGGTGGACGGGAACAAGGATACACGCTGGTGTGCCAGCAGCGGTAGACCTAGGCAGACACTCGTGCTTTTGCCGAAACCGGAGTCAATAAACGGGCTGCACACCATCTGGGAAAAGAAGGATGCCCAGAAAGTTGAGATAGAATACAAGTTTACGGACGGAGGGGGGAAGAATTCCACAGAGACACATACTGTGACCATGCAAACCGGAGAAACGGTGGATAAGGTGGGGGGGAAATGCGCATCCATGATTACATTGCACTTTCCGGAGTCGCGCAACGATGCTTGGCCGAGTATACGGGAAATTGAGATACTCGGGACGGACGGGAAACACATCGCGCTCGTTCAGACGGAGGGGAGTAAAACGCCTTCTGACCCGGACTATGAGGAAGAGGGATTTAAGCCGGTGCAGTTGCCCCACGATTGGGCTATTGAGAGCCCCTTCTTGAAGGATGAACCCAACGAAACCGGCAAACTCCCTTGGAATGGTTACGGCTGGTACCGAAAGACATTCGAGGTTCCGAAAGAATTTTCTGCGCAGAAGGAGCGGTATTATCTGGATTTCGAGGGAGTTATGTCGCACCCACAAGTGTACGTGAACGGCAGGAAGGCGGGGGAATGGGCATACGGGTATGCCTCATTCCGCGTGGACATTACTCCTTATCTGAAGGCAGGTAAGAATGTGGTGGCGGTGCAAGTCAGCAATCAACCCCTTTCCACACGTTGGTACCCCGGTGCGGGTATCTACCGCCATGTCTGGATTACTCATGCCCCGCTCGTCCATGTGGCATACAATGGAATTTATGTGACGACACCGAAGATTTCTTCCGACTCGGTCACAGTCAATGTGCAAACAGAGGTGGAGAATGCCGGTGCGCAACCCGTAACACTCACGATTTCACAGTGCGTCATTCGAAATGACGCCAAGGCGGAGGATGTAACCATCGAACTTGCTCCCGGAGAAACCCGGAAGGTCGAGCAAAAACTTCACATCGCTCAACCTAAGCTATGGAGTTGCGAATTTCCCCATCTCTACTCTCTCATCACGTCACTCTCGCAGCCCGGGCAGCACGTGCAGAAATATTCTACGTGTTTCGGGGTACGAACTATCGAGTGGAAAGCGGACGGGTTCTACTTGAATGGCAAGCGAGTGCAGTTGCAGGGAGTGTGCGAACACCACGACTTGGGAGCCCTCGGCTCGGCATTTTACAGGAAAGCGTGGGAGCGGAAGGTACGCAAGCTCAAGGAGATGGGATGTAATTCGATCCGTACCTCGCACAACCCACCCGCTCCGGAAGCTCTGGATGTCTGCGATGAACAGGGAATCCTCGTGCTCGATGAGCTCTTCGATATTTGGGAGGCGCAGAAGTATGACAAAGTTAATGGCTACCACGTGGACTGGAAAAAGTGGTGGAAGAGGGATGTGGAGAATTTTGTGAAGCGAGACCGTAACCACCCGTGTGTCATCATGTGGAGCGGCGGCAATGAAATTACGGAAATCCGAACCCCGCGCGGTCGTGAGGTAAACAAAGAGTTGCGAGACGAATTCCGGAAATATGACACCACCCGCCCGTACACAGTGGGGGTCAATGATGGCAATGGAGCGTGGAATGGCTTCGGGGACATTCTTGACGTGATGGGCTTTAATTACAAGCCGGGAATGTACAAAGAATATGCCATGAAGCGACCGGGGAAGCCGTTTTATGGATCTGAGACCGCATCCGGACTCGGCACACGTGGATTTTACTTGTTCCCGCTGAAATGGCATGGGAATGGGGGGGCGAGCGCGTTTCAGGTGAGTGCGTATGGGGTGGCGTCTGTGCCGTGGGGGTATTGCGCGGACGTGGAGTTTGCGGCACATGACGCGGAGCCCAAAACAGCCGGTGAGTATGTATGGACTGGATTCGATTACCTCGGTGAGCCCACTCCGTATAATCAGGATGCCTCCAACGTCGGTAACTTGCAGGCACTGAGCGAGAAAGAAAAGAAGGAGATCATGGACCAGCTACATGCTATGGGGAATAAGGCACCCAGCCGTAGTTCGTACTTCGGGATCATCGATCTGGCGGGGTTCCCCAAGGATGTATTTTACCTCTACAAGAGTCGCTGGGACCCTGACGCCCGCTTTGCGCATCTGCTTCCCCACTGGAATTGGTCCGGCAGGGAAGGGCAAGTTACGCCCGTTATGTGCTTCAGCTCCGGCGATGAAGCCGAGCTCTTTGTCAACGGAAAGAGCCAAGGCGTTTGCCGCAAAGATAAAGAGGGTAAAGGGGAGCGCATACCTCAAAATTCCGGTGCTTCGAAGACTGCCTATCGCTTTGTTTGGGAAAATGTTGTCTACGAGCCCGGTGAAATCTCTGTGGCGGTGAAGAAAAATGGCAAACCTTGGGCACAGGACAAGGTGGTCACGACCGGAGCGGCTGTCCGTGTGCAGGCAGATTTCGATACCGAGAGCATCATGGGAGACGGGCGAGACCTCTGTTTCATCGAAGTCGCTCCTGTTGATGCCGCCGGAAATGTGGTGCCGACAGATTGCCGTGAGGTAAAATTTGAGGTGGAAGGTCCGGCGGAGCTCATCGGATTCTGCAATGGGAATCCCATTGATCAAACCTGTATGCAGGATCCGCTCCAGCACTTCTTCAATGGTCGTATACTTGCGATTGTGCGTGGTAAATTCGGAGCCTTCGGAAAAGCCACTATCACCATTCGTCCCTCCGGGCTGCCGCAACTCAAAAAAGACATCACTGTGCGAGCAGTCAAGTGACCAATTAGCTCGGGACAGGTGCGGTGAGCGATAACTTTGCGGCAGGGGGACGCGGGGAGAATCAAGTACGAGGTACAAAGTGGAGAAGTTAGGTGCAGCAGGGTTGCGCAAGGGCAAAGGAGGGAAGCGCGCACGGAGGAGGCATTAATGCGTCCATTGGGACGATACCCCGTGATGTGCGCTGAGCGTATGAAAACTGCATAGGAATTGGCATTGCGGCAATAAACAGGAAGTTCCTCGGGACAAGTGTGGTCCAGTTATTTCGCGCAGGACCGCGTCTACGAAAAAAACATCTGCCGAGTGACATGCGACCCGACAGATGCATACTTACTCCATCCACCATAATACGCACGAGAGGACTCGAACCTCCACGGTATTACCCACTAGAACCTGAAACTAGCGCGTCTACCAATTCCGCCACGTGCGCGTCTACGAACCCGCCCCGTCGGTCATTAAACCATACCCGCGCCCGCCATGCAAGTCCAAAATGAGGAATGAACCACAAATTCCACCACACCTGTCCCAAGAAAATTTTCGAGAAACGCCGCCATGCCAATCCCCATGCGGCTTTCAGACGCTCTGCGTACCAAGGGGGCTTCGTCCTCACGGGTGCTTTGATTTATTCTCCACGCGCCTTTTCTGCTTCGCTTCCTCTCAGCGCATCCGCGCAACTCCGTTGCGCCTAACTCCTTCACTTCGTACTTCGTACTTCGTACCTCGTACCTCGTACTTGATCACCCCCGTGTTTTCCTGCACCAAAGTCCTCGTCCACCACGAAGCCTTTAATCTATTTGGGACAGGTGTGAAATTCCACACCTGTCCCAAGAAAATTTTCGAAAAAATGCCGCGAGGCTAATTTCCATGCGGGTTACAGACGCCCAATGGGAAGTACGAGGTACGAAGTGGCAAAACCGTAGCACGGAGGCGGTGAGAAGCTGCGGGGCGGTGCTTCGTTTCCCGGGGTTTTGGCGAGTGCGGTAGGCGGCAGTGATGTGCAGGGAGAATGTGTGTAATAGAAATGGTGGGGCACTACGGCTGTGACCGGATGTGTCGTGTGTGATGAACAGTGGTGCCACGCGAGCATCTCCTCATGGCTTCACATACCACACGGGTGTCATCCTCACGGGTACATCGATTGGTTCCCCACGCATCGCTCCGGCTTTGCTTCCTTCCAACTCCCCTGCGCAACTCCGTTGCTCCTAACTCCTTCACTTCGTACTTCCATTCCCCCGTGTTTCCCTGCCTCAAAGTCACCGCCCACCATGAAGCCTTTAATTTATTTGGGACAGATGTGATTTATCCACTCTCAGTGCTTGATACTAAGCAGTCGCCCGTGGTGCAACTGTGCGTAGGACTGCGTATTCGCAATACGTGTGTCAAGTATCGGTTCAAAAATTTTTGTATGCTTTTCTTCAAAGGTTAACGCAGATGCTATACTCCGTCTCTGACTTTCAATATTCATTTCATTGCCATTTTCATGATTGTTTAATATCAACAGATTAAACCACGATGTCTACGTATTGCGAATACGTATAATCTCCGCCGGGTGCTTCCGTGCGTTGCAGAAGCCCGACACAGTGAAATCTTAACCCAATTGACACAATGAAACTGCATTTACCACTATCTCTCCGGTCGGCTCTCCTAGCTGCCTACGCGGTGGCATCATTCACTTCCTTTTCTCGGGCAGTCGTCTTTGAGAACTATGAAAATGGGGCAACAGACGCGTTCAAGGAAAAGTACGGAGAGGGACCATCCTACACGATAGAGGAAGAAGAATTATACCTCCTCAACAACCACAGCACGGGATATTACGGCGGGGCTCTTTCTGTAGGCGATATCCTTTTCCGAAATTGTGGAGTCATCGAAATGACCGGGAACTATGTCGAAGCAGGGGACGAGCAGAGTGGTGGAAGCGGCGGGGCTTTGAGTGCCGGAAGTGTTGTTTTCGAGGCAACCGAGAGGGTGACTTTGCGGGGCAATCATGCTGAGGCGACGTATTGGGCAGATGGTGGAGCAATTGCCGCTAGGGATATTGTCTTCCGGAATTGCGGAGAAGTTGAGATAACCGGAAATTATACCAAATCAACTTATCCGGCAGAAGTGGTTAACCCCGCGTACGAGTACGACCCGTATGTTCCGTATAATGCTTACTCCGGTGCAATGGATAGTAATAGGATCGTCTTTGATGCAAATGACAGGGTGGTGATACGTGGCAATTATGCTACGGAAGAGAGGAAAGGAGACTGGCGATACCTTCTTGAGGCTTTTGAGTCACATACAGGCGGGGGCGATGTGGTGGTGAAGGTCAGGGAGGGGCAGACCTTTGAATGTTACGACGGCGGGTGGAACGACGGGGTGCTCTACATCAATGGCGATGAGGAGCACTTGGAACCTGAGAAGGAGGAAGCTGATCGCTACCGTGGTACAGCCACCTTTTCCGGGCGATACACGGTAGAAGACCTCGAAAATATCATGGGGCGCAAGCTGACGCCGGAAGAGATAGAACATAACATAGTTGTCGCTTCCCGTTGCGTGCACTTCGGAGGTGTTCGAGTATGTGACGGGACTCTGTCGTTGGAAGATGGCGCGATTTTGTATACAGATGGTTGGTTTCCGGAGGGTGAGGGAGGCGATATCAACGTCGGAGCGTTCGCCCGACTTGAGATGAGGGATGCCGCCATTTATACGAAGCATGTGATAAAGGAGAACCAAGAGTTTATCGGTGGGAAAGTAGTCATCTCTTCCGCAGGATTTAGCGGAGCCAACACAATTTACGCCCACACTCTAGAGTCCACGGGCGGAACTTGGACCTTCAATGTGAGCAGCCGGAACCTCACGGATCCTATTATCACACTCAACTTCCATCTCCCCAAAGGTGTCGACCATACGTTTTACGGAGAAGGTGCCGTGGATCTCTCCGGACCGGGGACATTTACGAGTCAGGCGGGTACGGTGTTTGACATCGAATTTGAAGGGACGCTTGCGGCGGGGCAGTACAAGTTGCTGGAATTCGATAAGACGGACGGGACGTGGGAGCACGAAGCCGGTATTCCGGAAATTACGGGGAAGGTGGGCTCGACCACTATCGGGGAAGAGGGAAAGGGGGATGTGTATTTGACGACGGAAGGGGATACAGTCACCCTCATTTTTGATGTCGCGGGTGGTTCGGTGGGACCGGGGTCTGCTCCGGAGGATAGGCAGCCGACAACGCTCACTTGGGGCAACGGCAACGGGACGTGGGCAGACGGCAGGGGGAACGGGGACGGACACTGGGCGGCATCGGTGGAGGATAAGAACTTCTACACGGGCGACAGCGTGGTGTTTGGCAGCGCGGCGGAGGTGACGCTTCAGGGAGTCCTGCGTCCTAGGAGCGTGCTGGTGAACAACGCGAGCGGAACGGTGAAGTTTACGGGCAGTGGGCAGATCACGGATGTGGACATCCCGAGTCAGCAGGTGAAGCTCACCAAGGAGGGAGCGGGGACGCTCGAGATAGACACGAACAACGCCTATACGGGCGGCACGGAGTTGAAAGCGGGGACTTTGGTAACGGGCAACGTCGGGGCATTGGGGCTTGGTGCGGTGAAGGTGAGCGGCGGGACGCTCGACATGGGGGGCAACGCATTGGTCAATGAGCTGGATGTGGCGGGGACGGCGAATGTGGCAAACGCCGGGAAGTACGCCGGTAAGTTGGTGCTGGAGAGCGGGGTGCTGAACGGAGACCTGAACCTCGAGCAGGACGCTGAGCTGAAGAGGGGCACGGTGGCGGGTGTGCTGGGCGGTAAGGGCGGGGTGGCTGTGAGTGGCGATGTAACCCTTTCCGGCGCGAATACCTACACGGGGAAGACGACGGTGCAGGGCGGCGGTAATCTCCACGTCACCGGCAGTTTGGCGAGTAAGGAGCTCGAGGTACAGAGCGGCGGCACGTACAGCGGGGCGATCAGCGGCACCGGGCTAAATGTCAATCTAGCGGGCGGCACGATTGCGGGCGATGTGGTGCTGGGAGAGGGCTCCACCCTCCGAGCGACGGCGCAGGGAGCGGCGGTGAAGGGCAAGTTGAGTGTGGCGAGCGGCGGCAGCTTGAGTGTGAAGGATGTACAGGAGGGAGCGACACTGTCGGTGGGCGAGTTGGTGGCGGACGGCGGCAAGCTGGCACTCGACCCCGCCAAGCCCGACGCACTGGGCGTGGGTACTTTCACGACTACGGCAAACCGGACTGCGTTGGACACCGGCGATGATGTGCTGAACCGGGAAGCCGGTGAGTATACCTTGTTCACTTACAAGAGCTTGGGCAGCGGCAGTAGTGCTGACTCGTTGTTTCTGGAGGCACTGGAGGGTTTGCACACGCGCAAACAGTTTGACTTGAGTTTGCGGCAGACGAGTTTGGTGCTGACCGTAACGGGAGAATCGGCGGACCTGACATGGCAGGGAAGTACCGGCACGTGGACCAATAGCAACACGAGTGGTGGATGGGACACCTCCGTCGAGGACAAGCAATTCTATGACGGAGACCGGGTGACCTTCGATGCTGCCGCGCAAGATGTGGAGGCGAAGGTCGAGGGGACGGTGACCCCCGGAGAAGTCACAGTGCAGGGGGATAAGGATGTGACACTGAGCGGGGAGGGCAACATCGCAGGCGTTGCGCCGCTGACCAAGACGGGCAAGGGGACGCTGGATATACAGACCGATAATGGCTCCTACAGGGGTGACATCACGGTGACCGAGGGCACACTGAGAGCGGGCAACGCAAATGCGCTGGGTACGGGCAATGTGTTCGTGAATGGAGCCACCTTCGATGCGAACAGGCTAAACGTTGCGGCGAAGGTGACCATGCGGGGTCAGTCCACACTGGAAAACGCGAGTAATGTGAAGACACTGACCTTCGACTCGGGAGCGAGCGTGAAGAGCTCCACGGGGTACACGCTCGCGAGCGGGAACACACTCACCATCGGACCGACCGGCAGCAGCTATACCGGAGACTTCACCTTTGGGGGCGGCACGCTCACCCTCACCGGTGGGGTGTTTGACCTGAGTGGTGCCACAGTTTCCTTCAGCGGGGAGCAGCATTCGGTGCTCGACCTGAGCGGCTGGGAGGGGTTGACCTACGGGCAGGAGTACACTGTGCTCACGGGGGAGCTGGATGCCGACTTGCTGGATGTCCACTTGGGCGACGGGATGGATGGCTCCGCGCATCTCGAGGAGCGCGATGGTAAAATTGTGCTGGTGATTGACGGGGTCACCGGCGCGCCTCAGAGCGGAGCGGAGTACGCCACGGCAATTTCGAGTCAGACGGAGGGGAACATGGCGCACCTGCGGCGGTTGCGTGGTGCTATCGGCAGCGGGCAGGCTCTTTCCTCTGACCGAAAGGTGGGTGCCTACATCACCGGCTACACGGAAGATAATCGTCTGGAGCAGGACGCGCAGGGGCTTGGTTACCACCGCACGGAAATCGGCGGAACGCTGGGGGTAGAAACCGCTTGCAAGG
>CAYRJI010000059.1:0-13034 GCA_964424645.1 uncultured Akkermansia sp.
TTGCCCCGGACACGGACACGTTGCCGGATACCGCCGTCCCTTTCTGGGTGAAGGTGCCGCCGGTGATGGCTACATCGCCGGTGACGCTGCCGCCCTGCGCGTTGTAGGTGCCGCCGCTCTGGGTCACACTGCCCACGGAGCTCTTCGCTCCCGTCTGGTTGAAGGTTCCGTTGCTGAGGTTCAGACTGCCGGTGATGGTTGCGTTTTCCCCGCTCAGCGTCCAGTTGCCGCTGTTCAAGCTGCCGCTCGCCACCGTGCCGCCGCTCTGGGTGACATTACCGCCGGATACATTGACCGCACCGTTTACCGTTCCGGTCTCCAGCGTGAATTTGCTTTTCTCCCCGCCCACTGCCACATTACCTCCCACCGTAGCACCGTTCAGCGTAAAATTCCCACCGCTGAGAGTCCCACCGCGCATGTCCACGCTCCCGATCGTGCCGCCCGTCGCTGTGTAGGTACCACCGAACAGCACCGCGTTGCCGACGCTTCCGTTGCTCTGCCGCACACTACCCGATGCACGGGAAGTGATGGTTATTGTTCCGCTCACTGTTGCCGATTCATCGGTTATCAAGAGAGAGCCACCCGATACGCTGGCGTTGGTCATGCTACCGCCCGACAGGGTGTAGGTGCCGCTGTTCAGGTTCAGCATGTTGTCAGCCAAAGCACCTCCGCTTTGGGTGAAAGTGCCACCATTCACGTCCACATTTCCGTGTATCGTACCACCGTCTAAGGTAAACTTACTACTGTCACCGCTCAGTGACACACCGTCGGAAACCGTGCTGTCGCTCCCCTTCAAGGTGAAAGCACCCCCATTTTCCACTTTCACCGCCCCGTTAATCGAGCCCGTGTGGTCGCCACCCTGCTGCGTAAACGTTGCCCCTTCTCCCGTCACCTTCACCTCTCCGTTAATCGTACCGTTCCCCTGGGTAAAGGTGCCACCCTCTACGAGGACACCCTCCTCAATGATACCTCCCGCCGCGAAGGTTCCACCCTGCAGGGTCACCTTTCCGTCAATCGTGCCATCGGTGTTCTGCGTGTAGGTGCCGTCCTGTACGGTCACACTGCCCTGTACCTCCTTATCCTGGGTGAAGCTGCTGCCCGCGCCGGAGAGGGTGACACTGCCCATGATCTCCCCGCCTTGTTTATACGTTGCAGCCCCGCTCACATGCACGCTGCCGCCCACCAATTGATTTTGGTTGTAAGTACCGGCAGAAACATTGACGTCGCCCTGCACGGTGGCGTTTTGGTTGTAAATGCCACCGGTCTGAGTTACCGTCGTGTCGGTCAGGGCACCCGCCTGCGTATAGGTGCCGTTTTCCAACGTAATCTGCCCACCCGTGATAGAGCCCTCCTGAGTGTATTGGCTGCCCTCGGTTTTCAACGTGATACTACCTCCCGTGATACTGCCCTTCTGCTCGTAACTGCCGCCCTCGAGGACAATCTCCGTGCCATCAACGGTAGCCTGCTCTGCCTGCGTGACCGATCCGTCGGTCTTGACCGTCATTTTGCTCTTGCTCCCCCTCACGGTACCGCCGTTCATCGTGAAAGTACCCGTGATGTCGAGCGTCGAGTCGATGATTTCACCTTCAGTTTGCGTCAGGGTCGTGCCACCCTTCACAGTCACCGTTGAGCCCGTGATGCTCGCATCAGCATGCGACAGGGTCAGGTTGGCGTTCCCACTCTCCAAGGTGAGGGTGCTACCTTCTGCGATGTCGCCGGTAGAGACATCAGTCGTACCCCCGGTCATCGTTAAATTCAATTTTGTGCCGATCGACTCCTTCACATTCAGCGTTCCGCCGGATACCGTTATTTGCGTACCTACACCCAGTCTGCTCCCCGCTGCCAGATTGTAAATACCAGCGTCGGACACCGTGATGCTGCCGTTCACCGTACCGCCGGTTTGGTCGTACGTGCCCCCCTTGACTGAGACGGCACCGTTCACCGTACCGGCACTCTGGGACATTGTGCCGGTATTCAGACTCACCGTGCCGTCCACCTTACCCCCGGAAAGGGTATAGGTACCGCCGTCTAAGGTAATGCTCGCGCGGTTCGTGCCTCCGCTCTGCGTAAAGGTGCCGTTCGTTCCCACAGTCACCTTGGCTGTGTCACCCGTTGCCAAGCCGATCTCCCCCTTCTCCATCTGAAACTTACCGTGGTCCTGCACGGTGATGTCGATGGTGTTCTGGTCCGGCGAGCCGGGTACACCTGAGGTGACCTTCCCTATGTATCCATCCTTCATCGTGTATACCGCGCTCTCACCTGCCACCGTGATGTCTACATCGTAGTGCCCGGTGGCATCAATCACGCCGATGCTGCTGCCATTTTGTGTGAACGTTCCATTTTGTTGCACATTGAGATGAAGCGCACCGGTTCCTCCTTTGTCTCCCTCAGCCATCAGCAGACCCTCGTTCGCCGTAAAGGTACCATTGTTCGAGATTTGGATGCTGACCTCACCCTTTTTGGTTTCTTCTGAACCATGCGCTATTCGACCGTTCGCGGCATCCCACTTGCCACCATTGAGTATGATTTCCGTCTTTTCATCCGGTGCACCCGAATCTGCATTGTTGTACCCGACGACGCCGTAAGCGAAGTTGACGCTCCCTCCTTGGTTCACCTGTATTTTCCCGTAGCCGTCACCATAGGCAAATACACCCAACCTGAACGTCAGGGTTCCTTCGTTCTCCACCGTAATCGAACTGTCATCCCCGATCACCTCACCCTCCAGCGTCAATGCCCCCTTCTGGTTTAGGGTTATTGTCGTCTTGCCTTTAAGCTTAACCGACTGTCCGATGGAAGCACTCGCATTGTCAATAGTGATCGTTACGTCTTCAGTAACATCTTTTTTCAGGTCCTCCATGGACTTGTTACTTTCGCTGCCAATCTGGACATTGATATCACCATAAGCCAGAGTCAAAGAAACCATCGTGGCGAGCAGGGCTCCACGGAGGGGCAAGGGTAGGTGTAATTTCATAGGAATTTCATGTTGTGTTATCGTGTCGGACGCAATGCGGCATCCGACAGCCGGAGTTTACCACGCTATCCGCGCATAGCAAGCAAAATAAATGTATGTATTTTTTTTTTTTTTTTTTTTTTTTTTTTTTGAATGAAATATAAACATATTATAATCAATAAGGTAACACGATTATCCAAGAATGCCGTGATAACAATTTAGGATGTCATTATGAGCTTGCAAGGTAAGGTGTCGGGGCTCCATTCGAGCATTTTATTGGGACAGGTGTGGTGTTGGACTGAGGCATTGTGCTTGCATTGAGGAGGGGGGTGTGGTATGCTGTCTACGGCGCAGGAAAAGTGCCGGATATGCTATGAAAACGCTGAAACGATTTATTTTGGTGGGTGCACCGGCGTCCGGAAAGGGGACGCAGTCGACATTTTTGTCGGAGAGATATGGGCTCAAACCGCTGAGCACGGGGGCGTTGCTTCGTGCCGAGGTAGCGGCGCAGAGTGAGCTGGGGTTGGAGGCGAAGAAGTACATGGATGCAGCGATGTTTGTGCCGGATGAGGTAGTGAACGGGATTGTGACCCGGTGGCTCGGCAACAACAGGGATTGCGGGTGTCTGCTGGATGGGTATCCACGCACCGTGGCACAGGCGCGGACGCTGGATACGAACTTGGCGGAACTCGGGCTCGCCGTGGACATAGTCATCTACCTGAATGTAGCACCGGAGCTCATAGAAGCGCGTATGCTCAAGCGCAAGGCATGCCCGAAGTGCGGGGAGACGACGCGCAACGGGGAAGAGGTCTGCCCGAAGTGCGGCACACCGATGATAGTGCGCACGGATGACAATCCGGAAGCCTTTGCAAAGCGGCGTAAGGACTATGAGACGCTGACCCTGCCGGTGGTTGAGCACTACCGAGCATTGGGCAAGGTGGTGCAGATAGACGTGACAGAAGAGGGGGAACCCGAAGCTGTTTCCGCCCGCATTGCCGCAGCTGTGGCGAGTTATTGCGAGGCATAGGGGCTGCACACTCGACCGCTCCTCGACGCATGAAGGATTGCCGGGAGAAAGCGGCGCGTGTCCGAGATGATGCGCTGCTGCGTGGGGTGTGCAATTTATGCGGTTGCTGCATTGCCGCGTCGGTGTGGCTCGGAATGCTTGCGGGAGCCGAGACCGGGCGGGAAATTTTCCGGTGGTTGAGTACGCCGAGCGACCGGGTGCCTGTGGAAGGGGCGACACCGACGCCGATGGCGCAGTTACCGACGGAAGCGGAGATGAAGCTCGAGCTGAGGAATGCCGGAGGGTACGTGCAGGAGTTCGCGCAGCTGTCGGGATTGAAGCTCAGCGCGGAATGCGCACACGGTTTGGCGTGTGTGGGAAGTGCGACCTTGGTGCTCGGGCGGGGCAGCTCATTGCCCGTAGTGGAGTATGGTTTACAGGTGAGAGCTCTGCGGAGGTGGGAGGCGGCATGGACAGCAAAGGCACGCCCGGAACTCGTCCCCGCCATTCGCCGCGCCTTCCGTAAGCAGGAGCAGGTCTGCAAGGAAGACCTCCTGCATGCCATGGAATCCTTTCGCGTCGCACCCATTTATCTCGCTTTTTCTGCCAAGCAGGGACAGGAAAAGGGCTTTGCCGCCGCGTATGGACGGCTGGCGGAGCTTCTCAGGCAAATGTCAGAGCGAGAAGCAGGGGTGCAGTT
Source organism: uncultured Akkermansia sp. (assembly GCA_964424645.1). GTDB lineage: Bacteria > Verrucomicrobiota > Verrucomicrobiia > Verrucomicrobiales > Akkermansiaceae > Akkermansia. The sequence goes on from CAYRJI010000059.1 coordinate 4,657, forward strand.
TGTAGAGTGCGGCAACTTTCGGGGCATCCGCATGTCCCAACGGCGCGCGTGGGAGTATTTCACGGGACGCGAACTGCGTGACCCGGATGTTTGCCGAGTACTTGATCGGAGAGAAGTTTGTTTGCTCACCGCTTGGCAGAGAGGGACTGCGTCGATGATACTCTGTGAACACCCGTCAGATAGGACACCACCGGAAGTGCCGTGTGAGGATGTGCCGCGTCCTGCCGCATCGAATGCGCCCACGCACGAGCTTCTCGCTTCGTTCTATGCGAGTACGGAGCTTTGTCGCGCTTGGCAAACTTCGCTACGCCTGAGGCGGTTGAACCTCGCGCAGGCTTGTGTGAATGCCCTACGCGAGGCATGTATGGACGGCCCACAGCATACTGCCGTATACGATGCCGCTCAAGAAGCACTTTGCGAGATGGTTGACTGCTTCGGACCGACTCCCCTGAGCAAGACGCCCCTGCGAATACGGGTTTGGCAAACAGACGGCGGGGTGCTCGCAGAAGGTGAGGCAGATGCACTGCAAACGAGATTTGCCCCCGGAACACTGCGATGGACGGAGCAGGCGGATGCCCCGGGCTCCTTCTTCTACTTGGAAAGTACGGCATGTACCTGCCCGGCGACAGAGGTCGACCGTAGCAGGATAGGCGAGAGGCTGCCCGCCGTGTACCATGGTGTGGTACAGACCTTGAAACCGGAGGCAAGGCGGAGACCGGAGAAGTATGCCGCGTACGTTCGGATGTTCGGGGAAGAGCTCGGAGGGATAGGGGATGCCGTGGTTACGATGCTGAACGGAATACAGGCTCCCTTGGCAGTTGTCGCGACTCGGGCAGAGAACATGGGAGCACCCCCGGCGTGGGCACTGTGCGCCGGGGTGAAGAATCGCGCTGCACTGACCGAGGGGTGGCAACGAATGCTCGGCTGTGCGGGGCATGCCGTGGAAAAGCTCGGTGTGCCGTCGGTGGTGCTGGATGTTTTGCCGACTGAGCATGAAAAAGTAGCAACCGGAGCAGATGTTTACTCCATCGGGCTGCCCTTGCTCGCGGGCATGGGGCTTCCGAGTGTGGCTATCGACGACCGAGGGGTGGTACTCGGCAACGAAAAGGCACTCAACGCGCGGCTGATCGTGAGCTCTGCGGGCGAGTTACCCTATTGCGGAGCGGTGGGACATGTGCATCTCCCTACACTCGCAGCCATTCTGAAATCGCGGTATCACCTCCGTCCGCGAGTCGCCCACTGCATAGCCCTTCTCTCACAGCATTTTGAACACCTGTATGCCGTCGCAGGTACCAACAACGGTACTCTTTCCGTGCGCGTCCTGTTAACTGAGGGAGTCCACTAACCTTTCCCTTACAGATTACGGTGCAGATGCGTGGAGGTCTCTGCGACCGTGGGATTCATCTTCCCATGCGGCGGTGAGGTATTTCGCGGAGCAGAGCTCGTTGAGAGACTCCTCAAAGCCGGACCACGGAGTGGAGCTGAGCAAGAGATTTACCTTGGGCGACAATTGGGCGGCAAAGTTCATTTCCCAACCCGGTGAGGGGGAGCATTGTTGGATGAGACCTTGGTGCAACACGGCACCACGAAAGCGGCGTTGTCCCGCTCCGGCGAGTTTGTGTCCCGAGGCATCGACGATGTCGCTCGTTACCGGGCTGCTCCAACACGCCCGACCGCCGGAGGGAGCGTCCTGCAAGAGTAACCGGCAGTTCACCCCACAGGCACGCAGGGCACTTGCTAGGGCAGAGTGAATCCGGCGGTAGAGTACGGTCGCGCAGGGGTGCTGCGGAGCACCCGGCGGCGGTGAGGGCAGGGTAAGGGTATAGGTGATGCCGTGACGGTGGTCGACAATTCCGCCGCCGGTCCAGCGTCGGATGTAATGGGCAGCCCCCGGAAAGAGAGAGCGGGCTGTGGTCGAAGTATCGAAGTACCCGAAGCTGACGCAGGAATCCTTCCATCGGTAGATGCGCAACCAAGCTTGCGGGTGACGCAGGAGGAGCTCGTCAGCTGCCATATTCTCGTAACCGCCGCGCGGGTGGGTATCGATCCACAGTGTGAGCTCGGACAAATTCAGACCCGGTTCCGCCTGTTCCGGCATCTGCACCTGCGGCACTGATTCTCGAAGCGGCATGTTTACTTCAGGCGGGAAATAAAATACAGAACTTCACGAAACCCCACAAAACGAACCGCAAGCGCGTAGGAGAATGCACTTGCGGCGGGGGGAAGAAAACATGGTGGTAATCCCGGCGGTTACAGCGGCAGCGGCAGGGATACCGAGCGCGAATACGACTTCGTGTATTTGGAAAAGAACGATTCGAGCTTGGGGGCACGGCGTTGCCCGAGACGCACTTGTTCCACTAAGGCTACACCTTCTTCTGTGAGCACGGTGATGGACACCTCTGCCGAGACAACACGCGCATTTTGTAATTGTCCACCTTCCGTGACGGCATAGTCACTGTACAACCGAAAAGTCTTTTTACCGGACTTGGCGGATGTGGAGAGGATGGGGACGGTCATTGTGGTATAGTTGGCATCAGGATTATCTGATGACCCGGCGGCAGTGTCGGCGTATTCAACATTCAGTGTCAGGTTGAGCTCGACGATGTTTTCACACAGAAAACTTTTGTCCTCCTGCGGTACAAATTGTGAATACCGCGATTCCATGTCGTCCGAACCGAGCATGCGTTCATAGGTATCGCGCGGTGAAACGACACAGCGATAAAGCGAAAAGAGGGGGAAAGACTCGGTGTCACCTCTACGGCTGGGCAGATTGAGGATGTGGTCGCGGAACTTGAGTCGGTAGGAGAGGGTACTGACGTCCCCCTGAGTGTCTGAATCTGTCGCGAGCAAGGACCGGTACCTATCCCGCAACGAAGAGGTGTAGCTGACAGGTGGATTGCGGTCCGGCGCACAGGCGTAAAAAATACAACGGGCAGACTTCGGGATGGGGACAGGCATCCTCGGCATCGCCGCATCTACTTCTGCGTACATCCATTGGTAATTCTTTGCGTTAGGTCGAATTTGGATAGATTCCAAGTCACGGCAGATCGTTTGCAGAGCCATACGTGCTGCGGCAGATGTGCTCGTGTCTTGACGTACAGACTTCCACAAAGAGATGCTCTGGTTGGTAAGCTGCATGATGATGACCACCAAAATGGCGGTGATAGCCATTGCAGTGATGAGCTCCACGAGAGTAAAGGCGCGGCGAAGATGTCGACGTACGGATGTGTAAAGAGTCATTTCCGCGAGAGGTGAAGGGATGAATAATCCATTATCGGCGAATGGAGATGTTAGTTGAGAAGACCGGGCGACCCACACGCGACCAAGGTCGCTTATCGTAGCGTGCCGGATTCGGGGGAACCATCGGATAGAAGTCGGCACGGCAGAAAATGACGCCGCCCCACGGTCGCTCGTCACCCTCTTTGGAATGGTATTCCTTCGGAGTGGATGCTTTGTTAATTCTACCGGGAGCCGATGCAAGACGGAAACCTCCTGTGTCCTGCTGCTCGATTTGGGTTAGTTTGACGAGAAAGACCGGACCTACCGCATGCGGGATATCTTTTTTGTGGATGCGGTCGTTCATCAGACAAGCAATCGAGGTGAGTTGGGTGTCATGCCCGGGGCGACTTTCTATGGCGGGGATGGCCGGATAAGTGCCGTCTACTTGTCGCGAAGCCTTTGTATCAGCGCGGTAGGAAAAGATAACGATGGAGGTGGAGGGTTTCACCGATGAGAGCACCCAGTAGAAACCTTTATCGAAGGGGCAGGTATACCTGCCGGGACCCGCGTTACCGCCGTCCCGCACTCGTTCGTTTTCACGCACCGTACCCATTTCTGCTTTTAGGATGCCTATGATGCGGTCAGATTCCTGTTTGGTGAGAGCTTTTTGTACAACACCCCGAGAAGGCACGAACACGGTCAGGAAGATGGAGATGAGCATGCCGACGAGGGCAACGGCGAGAAGGGTTTCCATGAGGGTAAACCCGCAGGGCTTTCGTTGGAAAGAGAGACTCATAGGGACAAGAGGGGACTATTTTTTGAAGATTTGGGCACGTGTGCGCAGTGGCGTCGTATAGCCGCTTGGCCAGAGAACCAAGCCCTTTGCTCCGACCGGGCGGTGCGCTTTATCCTGCTGCAGGGGCACGAGTCCGTCGTCGCGTGCGCCGCGTGCCGTACCCCGTCGAGCATTGATCAGCACAATTTTCTGAGGACTTGCCGGAGAAGTTGGGCTCGTGCCGGGCGGTACAAAATGACCTTTTTCGTCGAACTCAAAGTAGTAGGCACGCGCTCTTTTATTTTTTCCGATGGTGACGGAGCCTTCTCCGATGCGGTTAGACGCGCCTTCAGCCCACGGGAGAGACGTGCTGAAGGTGGGAGAGAAATAGACACCGGGGGGAAGCAGAGCTCCGGCGGATGTGGATATCCACCTGCCACGCATCGTGACATCAGCCGCATCGTATGATCCTCGCTGTTTTTGCTCACTTTGCAGCATCTGCACCACCATGTAGCGCAGGTGGAGAGAGTCATTTCCGAGGTCCTTCGGGTCCTTCACGATAACGACACGTGTGTAGGTATCGTTGCCTTGGGCGGTCGCACGTGCTTCCTCAATCATGCTGTTGACCAAATCAATTCCCGAATCGAGGGTACGCCCGGTACCCGGATCACGCAGCACAGTGGATGCCAGCGTCATCATAATCCCGATGATGGTAACTACCACCAGCAGCTCAATCAGGGTAAATGCTGTGACTTTGCCGGGTCTGCTTTTTTTCATATTCGCCAGCTCGTTTGTGAATCCGTTGGTCACTCTTTTATCAGATTACACCTCATTTTTCAATCTTTTTTTTTCGAGACCTGCAAAACCCCACATCTGTCCCAAATAAATTAAGCACTCAGAGCAGAGCGATAACTTCATCGCGTGGCAACACGGGGGCGATCAAGTACGAGGTACGAAGTACGAAGTGAAGGAGTTAGGCGCAACGGAGTTGCGCGGATGATTTGAGAGAAGGCAAAGCAGAAACGACGTGTGGGGGACAAATCGATGCAGCCGTGAGGTGGATGCCCCCTAGTGTGTAGATTGTGTGAAACCCGCATGGGGACTGGCGACGCAGCGGCTTTAAAATATGCTCCCACTTCCTACCGAATGCGGCGGGGACCCATGCAGGGTCCACCGCCGCAAACGGAAAATGCGGGAGGTACCGCTCGCCGGGGATACGGCGTTATTCTTCCTCCTTCTTGCCGCCGAGACCCAGCAGGGCGTAGACGGCTGCTGCGACTAAACCGCCCACCAGAGGTCCCACGACGAAGACCCACACATGGCAGAGGGCATCACCGCCCACAAACAGGGCAGGTCCCAAGCTACGCGCAGGGTTCACCGACGTGCCCGTGAAGGGAATACCGAGCAGGTGCACCAGCGTGAGAGTCAGACCAATTACCAACCCTGCCACTGTGCCGTTTTTCTGACGGCTTGTTACTCCGAGCACAGCCAGCACAAACACGAAGGTGAGCACTGCCTCTATGAGCAGTGAACCGCACACACAGCCCTTGTACAGACCATTAACCCCCAAGCTTGAATCGGTTCCGAGAAGTGCCATGAGCGTAGCTGCACCGGCTATAGCTCCCAAACACTGGAACACGATGTAGCCGATGAAGTCCACGACGCTCATGCGACCGGTGGCAAGCATTCCGATGGATACCGCCGGGTTCACGTGGCACCCGGAGACATTGCCGATGGAATATGCCATGGCCACGATGACGAGACCGAAAGTGAGGGCCGTGGCAATGTAGGTACCATCGTTGAGGGCGCAGCCGGTTTTAGCCGCTACTCCGCAACCGAAAAACACTAACACGAACGTGCCGACAAATTCAGCGAGATATTTTCTGAGTGTATTCATAATAGCAAGTATGTGAATGAAATGAGGTTACCCTCGCATGCTACTGTACACCCCGACCTAGGGTGATGTCAAGTTCTTTTGAGCAAGTAGATGCAAATTCTCACAGCCGTCCCAAAATGGGAAGTACGAAGTGGCATAGCCGTAGCGCGGGGGCGGTGAAGGGCAGCGGGGCGGCGTTTCTCGGAGATTCTATTGGGACGGGTGTGGATGAGGTTTGGTTTCGGTGCGTTGCAATAGGACTGATGCTTGACAAGTGCCCCTATTGCGGGTATAGTGCACGCGTATGAGCGCGGGCGCGACAAGTTACAAGGAGAGCATCTTTCTGCCGGACACCACTTTTCCGATGCGCGGAGACCTCACGCAGAAGGAGCCGAAACGCTTGGAGAAATGGGAGAACGAGCGTCTTTATTTGAGGATTATCGAGCGGCGAAAAGGGCAGGGGGCACCGACTTTTGTGCTGCACGACGGTCCCCCTTTTGCAAACGGCGACGTGCACATGGGCACTGCCCTCAACAAGGTGCTCAAAGATTTGATCGTGAAGAGTAAGACTATGTCCGGGTACTACGCACCCTTTGTGCCGGGGTGGGATTGTCACGGGCTGCCGATCGAGGCGAAGGTCGTGAAAGAAGCGCAGGGGCTGAAACCGGCAGAGATTCGCCGCCGCTGTGCCGAGTTTGCGCGGGAATACATCGAGCAGCAGCGCGCGTCATTCCGGAGGCTGGGGTGCTTCGGCGAGTGGGAGCATCCTTACATCACCATGGAACCGGCGTACGAAGCTTGGGTGCTGCGCGTGTTTGCCAAGTTGGTGGAAGCCGGGGCGGTCTACCAATCCATGCGGCCCGTGCAGTGGAGCTATGCCCACCACACGGCTCTGGCAGAAGCCGAGGTGGAGTACCAAGAGGACACGTCCACCGCCATCTACGTCGCATTCCCCATGCCGGAACCCGTGCACGGACACGCCTGCAAACTCGTCATTTGGACGACCACCCCGTGGACCCTACCGAGCAACTTAGGCATTGCGCTGCATCCGGACAGCACGTACGTGGTGCAGAGATTCCGCCGGGCGGGCGAGGAGCAGAATTATTTACTCGCCAAGGATTTGGTGGAAGAGTTTTGCGCCAAATGCGGCGTGGAGCCCGGGGAAGTGCTCGCAGAGTTTTGCGGACGAGAGCTGGAGGGCAAAAAAGCGCACCACCCGTTTTTGGAGCGCGAGTCGCTCATCATGATGGGGCAGTTCGTGACGATGGACACCGGGACGGGGGCTGTGCACATTGCGCCCGGGCACGGCGCAGATGACTACAACATCGGGATGCAGTACGGGCTGCCGGTACTTTCGCCCGTGGACGATGACGGGCTCTACACGGCAGAGTGCGGCGTGCCGGAGTTGGTCGGCAAACACGTCTTTGACTCGAATGAGGATGTCATTGCCATGCTCACGCGGCGCGGACTCCTGCTCGGACGCGAGGAATTCACGCACCAATACCCGCATTGCTGGCGTTCCAAGACGCCGATTATCTTCCGTGCCGTCAAACAATTCTTTATCAGCATGAAGGAATTGCGCCCGCGAGCCCTCGAGCAGATCGACCGCACACAGTGGCTGCCCGCTTGGGGGCGCAACCGCATCCGCAGCACGGTAGAGACGCGACCGGATTGGTGCATTTCCCGCCAACGCACCTGGGGCATCCCTCTCCCCGCTTTCTACAACGCGCAGGATGAGCCCGTGTTGAAAGCCGACATCGTGCGCCGTGTGGCAGACCTCGTGGAGCAACATGGCACAAATATCTGGTTTGAGCTCAGCGATGCCGAGATATGCGAAAAACTCGGGCTGCCCACCGACCTGCGGAAGGGGAGCGATACGCTGGACGTGTGGATCGATTCCGGGTGCTCGCACGTGGCTGTGTTGGAGCACCGAGAGGGACTGCACGCCCCATGCGACGTCTACTTGGAAGCGACGGACCAGCACCGGGGATGGTTCCAGAGCTCGCTCATGCTTTCCTGTGCTTGGCGCGGTGAAGCCCCGTACAAGCAGGTGCTGACCCACGCTTTCGTGGTGAATCAGGACCGCTCCAAGTTGTCGAAGAGCGCGCAGGGAGGCTACCATAAGCCCACAAACGCCAAGTATTTCTATGACAAGTACGGGGCAGACATCGTGCGCCTTTGGGTGAGCAGTGTAGATTGGCAGAACGAGGTGCCCTTCGGAGAGGACATCTTCAAGCAAATCACGGAGCCTTACCGCCGACTGCGCAATACGCTCCGCATTTTGCTGGCCAATCTGAAGGGCTACGACGGGACGCGCCCGCCGCAGCTCGCTCCCTTGGATGCGTGGATACTCGAGCGGCTGAACGCCCTGATACGCGAGGTGTGCGCCGCGTACGAAGCGTACGAATTCCGCAAAGTGTTTACCGCCATCAATCAATTCTGCACCGGGGAGCTCTCCTCTCTCTACATCGACATCACGAAGGACAGCCTGTACTGCGATGCCAAGGA
>CAYRJI010000060.1:0-12493 GCA_964424645.1 uncultured Akkermansia sp.
CCCAGATACTTCCACACCGGCGAGTGCGTGATGAGCATGAATGCCGAAGCGCAGCTGTGTCCGCCCAGAATGCCTCCGCGCCGCCCGATGGTCCATTCCACCCAACACAGCGGTACCCCCAGCAGGAGAAAGGCGCAGAAATAGGCAATCATGAAGGCACCACCCCCATACTGTGCCGCCAAACCGGGGAATCTCAGGAAGTTGCCGAAGCCCACGGCACTCCCCGCCACAGCCAGCATCGCCCCCAGCTGCGAGTTCCATGTCAACGCCTTTCCCGGGTTTCCGGACTTGGTCATTTTCTGCGCGGAGAGATACGGACCGAAGTCCGAGGGTTACACCTCAAAGAGATGTGTCACCGAATCATCGTTGTGGATGTTTGTGATAGCCTGCGCAAACAGGGGCGCGATGCTCACCGTGTCCACGTGCTCTCCTTGCGCCATCGGCACCGAATTGGAAGTCAGCAGCCGCTCGATCGGACTTTCCCGCAGCTTTCGACGCGCCCCGTCGTTGAGGACGGCATGCGATACTCCGGCAAATATGCGCGCTGCTCCATGCTCCTTGAGAACATCCGCCGCCGCGCACAATGTCCCGCCGGATTCCGTCATGTCATCCACCAACAACACGTCCTTGCCGTCTACATCGCCGATCAGCGCGTGCGCGTTCACCTCGGTGGCGGAAATACGTTGTTTGGCGACGATGGCGAGCTGGGTGCCGAGAATATTGGCATAGCTCTTTGCCGTCTTCACTCCGCCGATGTCCGGAGAAACCACGACCAAATTGCTGATATTCTTGACGTAATGTTCTTTGAGGTGCTTGATCAGCACGGGCAGCGAGTAAAGATGATCCACCGGAATTTCAAAGAACCCTTGGATTTGGGCGGCATGCAAGTCCATCGTGAGCACGCGATTTACCCCCGCCGCCGTCAGCAGATTGGCGACAAGTTTCGAGGTGATGGGCACTCTCGGCTTGTCTTTCCTATCCTGCCGCGCATACCCGTAAAAGGGCATCACCGCCGTAATACGACTCGCACTCGCCCGCCTTACCGCATCCACCATCACCAACAATTCCATGATGTTGTGATTGGTCGGCGGACACGTCGGCTGGATGATAAAGGCATCTGCTCCACGTATACTCTCCTTAATTTGGACAAAACTTTCCCCGTCGGGAAAGGCGTTCACAGTTGCATCACACAGGGGCAACCCCATCACGTCTGCTATCTCTTGGGCTAATTTGGGATGTGCGGTTCCGCTAATCAGTTTCATGGCTCCGGCAGTATGGCGTCGCCGCTTATTCTACCACCCCCGCAAAATAATGCAAGCACGATGCCGCACCCCCTAGGGCAACCGCATTAGGAGTTGGATATATGTATGGAATCCATTATCAATAAGTTAATTAGGTTATTTACATTGTGTCATAATAATGATAAAATTCGAGGATGAAGAACTTCATATTACTCCTCGAAAAAATAACGGACCCTCGTATCGGACATAATCTCTCAGAGATTGTGTTTATCGCCGTAGCAGCGGCGGTGGCAGACGTAACGGAATGGACGCATGTAGGGGCATTTGCAGAAAAGAGGATAGATCACTTTAAGAGATATTTGGAATTGCCGGACGGGATACCGTCCACACCTGTCCCAATAAAATTTTCGAAAAACGCCGCCACGCTAATCCCCATGCGGCTTTCAGACGCTCTGCGTACCGAGGGGGCTTCAACGTCGCGGGTGCGTGGATTTTCTCCCCACGCGCCTTTTCTGCTTCGCTTTCTCTCAGCGCATCCGCGCAACTCCGTTGCGCCTAACTCCTTCACTTCGTACTTCGTACTTCGTACCTCGTACCTCCATTCCCCCGCGCCTTCCTGCCGCAAAGTCATCGCCCACCACGAAGCTTTTCATTTATTTGGGACAGGTGTGGGTGTGACTGTATATTCAAAAAAATTTATTTCGGGAGATATTTTTGGCTTGCAATGAGATTCGAAATGTGCAATATAGAGGAGACCCATCCCGATGGGAAGAAAGAACTACTGCCATGAGTAATCCTCCTGTTCCGCCACCTCTTCCGCCGACAGCTCCTAAAGCACCTGTGCCGCCGTCGCCGACGGGCGCGCCGCGACCGCCTATGCCGCCGACCGCTATGACCCCTCCGGGGTCGCGTGCTGCTACAGTGCCGCTGATGCGCCCCGGTGCACCCGCACCGGCAGTTCCTGCGACGACCGGAGCACCTAGTCCGGTCGTACCCCCGGCGGTTTCCCCGTCGGCGCGAACAATACCGCTTTCGCGACCGGGAGTACCGATGCCGCCTGTATCACGACCGGCAGCGGCACCTCAGCCGGTGCCTCCTTCTGCGCCGCGCCCCTTGCGTCCCTCAATGCCAGCGGCGACGGTTCCCTTGGGTCGTCCGGCACCGACGGTCGGCGGGGCTCCCGGGTCCGTGCCACCTACGCGTACGCCTGCTCCGGGTCCGGCACCGGCGACAACAGTGCCTTTGGGACGCCCGACCGGTGCCGAGGGAGCACCCACCGCCGCTTCTCCCACGATAGCTATGCCTGCGGCGACAGTGCCTGTGGGAAAGCCCGCAGGGTTCACCAAACCGGCGGGGCTATCGCGACAGACGGCACCGAGAGTATCTGACGAGGAGGAGGAAGAAGTTGGACTTCAACCGGTTCACATCGGATTGTCCGCTGCTGCACTCCTCGTGGCCCTCCTTTTCTGCTGGCAGACATATTCCGCCGACCAAGTTCCCAATCGTACGTCGGACTACTTCTTCGGGGTCCCCAAGGTGTCCGATACATCCGCTCCATCGGAGAGTACTGATGCGGATGCCGAGGGGGAGTCTGACTCTTCTTCGTCGGAAGATTCGGAGGAGGAGAGCGACAGCGATGACGAGGAGTAAAGCTATAGGCTCAGGGCACCGGTTTGTAGTGTCCGGCGGTGTGTTCCGGCATGCTGCCCTGCAGTTGTAGGCGCGGGGCGTGTGGTCGGTGGTGCCGTGGGTCTGTGTTTCGTTTCACGTTTAACCCTGACAAAACAAATGGCAATACAAATTACAGAATCGAACTTTGAAGAAGAAATTCTCCGGTCCAAGGTTCCGGCGATGGTCGACTTTTGGGCAACGTGGTGCGGTCCGTGCAGGATGATTTCCCCCATAGTGGATCAAATAGCTACGGAAACGGCGGGTGTCGCCAAGGTGGGAAAGGTCGATGTAGATAGCAATCCGAACTTAGCGGCACGCTTCAACGTCAATTCTATCCCCACCCTGCTATTTTTCAAGAACGGGGAACTCGTCGATACAGTCGTCGGCGCAACCTCCAAGGAGAATATTTTGAAGCACCTGAACCACATATCTACCCCGTAGTGCTAATCCCCATGCGGGTTACGGGTGTTTTGCATACCAAGGGGGCTTCAGCATCACGGGTGCATGAATTTAGTTCCCGCACGTCGTTTCTGCTTTGCCTTCTCATGCCATGCCCGCGCAACTCCGTTGCGCCTAACTCCTTCACTTCGTACTTCGTACTTCGTACCTCGTACTTGATCGCCCCCGTGTTGCCACGCGATGAAGTTATCGCTCTGCTCCGAGTGCTTAATTTATTCGGGACAGATGTGGTGGTGATTCGGGACAGGTGTGGTTTTGGCTTGCGTGCAGTAAGTGGGTGTGGTAGCATAGATGTATGCTGAGAGTACTAGCCGCGACCGATTTTTCAGAAGATGGGCGGAGTGTGGTTGACTTTGCTGCCAATTTGGCGCGGCAGAGCGGGGGTAAGATGTACCTGCTGCACGCAGTAGAACCCTGTATGATGGATGCGGCTGGCTGTTTGACCATGGAAGGCAAGTCAAACAAGGAGCACGAGATGCGGCATTTATCACTGCTGGAGCTCACAAACGAACGTGCACACCGCGCCGCAGAAAAAATTAGTCAGAAATGGGACATCCCCGTCTACGGTAAAGCGGAGGAAGCGGACAACGTGGTCGAATGCATCCACCAATTTTGTGAGCGTCATCACATCGATTTACTCGTGATAGGGAACCGTCACCACAGTCTGCTCTCTTCCATATTGCTCGGCAGCATCGCCGAAAAGTTGGTAAGAACGGCGAAAATTCCGGTGACGGTGGTGCCGTGTACACCGCGCACCTAAAAGCGCATGAGACTGATCTTCACAGGGGATGTGGTCGGGAGCACGGGTCGCAGAGCCCTGCTGCGCGCTGTCGCATTCTGGAAGCACCGCTATGAACCGACACTCGTCGTGAGCAATGCAGAAAACGCAGCGGGCGGTCGCGGAATTACACCGACCATAGCGCATCAACTCTTTGCGGGCGGCGTGGACGTTATTACCCTCGGCGACCACGCGTGGGATCAGCAGGATTATGTGGTCCGAGCTCAGGAAGAATCGCGTATTCTGCGTCCATTCAATCTGCAACCCGGCACACCCGGGCACGGTAGCATCCTGCTGAACACCGCAGAGGGTCAAGTGGGTGTGGTGTGTCTGCTGGGGCGCAGCATGATGCAGCTCGGTGCCCTCAACCCCTTCACTGTGGGGTACGACGAAGTGCAACACCTGCGCGCTGCCGGAGCGTCTGCCGTCCTCGTCGATTTCCATGCCGAATCCACCGCCGAAAAAGTGGCATTGGGGCGCAGATTGGACGGGGCGGCATCGGCAGTCATCGGCACCCATACGCACGTGCAGTCAGCTGACGCCTGCATCTTACCCGGCGGCACGGCGTACCTCACCGATGTCGGCATGTGCGGCAGCAGAGATGGGGTCATCGGGCGAGATACGCAAGCCGTGCTGGATAGCATGGTAAGCGGTCTTCCCCGCAAATTACCCACCGGCGGCTGGCCTGCCAAAGTCAATGGCGTGCTGGTGGAAGTGGACGCTGCGTCCGGGCGTGCCCGGCACATCGAACCTCTCAATCTCGAAATGGAGGAAGAACATGATGGATGAGCAGAGATTCGGAGGAATCCTGCGTCTGTACGGCATGGCATCTGCAGAGCGCATCGCCGGTGCCCGTGTAGCAGTGGTAGGCATCGGCGGCGTGGGGTCGTGGGCGGCGGAGGCTCTGGCTCGGAGCGGCGTGGGTGCGCTCATCCTCATGGATGCGGATGATATTTGCGTGACGAATACCAACCGGCAAGTCCACGCCCTGAATGGCTCCTATGGCAAACTGAAAACCGATGAAATGGCTCACCGGGTGAAAGCTATTAACCCGGACATCGATGTCACACCTCTCCCCTCCTTTTACAAGGCGAGTGCACCGGATGTCCTCTTTGCGCACGCACCGGATGTGGTCGTGGATGCCATCGATTCCATGCGCGCGAAAGCCCACCTCCTCGCCGAGTGTTACCGCCGCAGTGTGCGCATCGTGACATGTGGCGGTGCCGGGGGTCGCCGCCGCGCCGAACTCATCCGCTTGGCGGACCTCGCCCGCACCACGAATGACCCCCTGCTCGTGCGCCTCCGCAAACTGCTGCGCCGGGAATACGGGCTGCCGTTGGGTGAACGCTGCGCTGACATCGGCATCCCCTGTGTCTTCTCGACGGAACCTCCGGTATTTCCGCAAAGTGACGGCACGGTGGGACCGGAACGCTGTGCGGGGCAAGTCGGGGGCATCGGTTGCGCCTCGGGCTTCGGCTCGGCTTCCTCTGTCACCGGCAGCTTCGGCTTTTTCGCGGCATCAGCCGCTCTCAACCTCATTGCTTTTCCCGCCCCCCTATGAAAACGAACCCAAACTATGCCCGCGCGAATAAGCACATCCGTCGTGCACCGGAACACAACCCCTCTCGTATCGTCGTACCGGCGGCAGATGAAGGGGTACTGCAAGACATTCTCTCTGCGCAGCCATCCGCTCTCTACTTGGTGCTCGACTGCGTGCAGGACCCGCATAATTTGGGAGCCATCCTGCGCACCGCAAACGGAGCGGGAGTGGCGGCTGTGGTGGCCCCGAAGGATAGATCGGTGGGCATCACGGAAACCGTCCTCCGCGTATCTGTGGGCGCAGCAGAGCAGATTCCTTTCATCCGTGTGACCAACCTAGCCCGTACTCTGCGTGCCATGCGGCAGTCCGGCATCCGTCTCATCGGTACCTCCGACAAAGGTACCCGCCCTCTCTACGATACCGACCTGCGCGGTCCGCTCGCCATCGTCATGGGGGCAGAGGGTGAAGGTATGCGGCGTCTCACGGAGGAAACCTGTGACTGTCTGGTGAACATCCCGATGGCGGGCAGCGTCCCCTGCCTGAATGTCTCCGTTGCCACCGGAGTGTGCCTCTTTGAAGCAGTCCGTCAACGCCGCCCTGCGGCTGATACCCAATCATGAACTTCCCCTACTCCAGTCCCCCCGCATCCGCCGCAGCAGAGCATTGCCACCGAGGTCTCGGGGACCCGGACATACATCGCGGGCGAATATCTGACATGTGATGCCGTCTATCCTCCACATCGAGCCCCCGCACGGCTGTACCGTCCGCTTTATCTCTGACCTGCACTTGGGCAATAAGCGAAGCCTTGCGCCCACGCCGCAGAAATTGGTGGATAGCATGCTCGGGGTGGATATGTTGGTGCTTGTGGGAGATACGGCAGAAACCCGCGAAACGTGCGCGGAGAGGGAGCACGGGGTGGAGCTACGGAAGGAATTACGTGATCTTTGCCGCCGTGTGGGTTTGGAGACGGTGGAACTCGCCGGTAACCACGACCCGGATATTGAACCCCAACTCGCCCTATTCTGGGGCGGGAAAACGGCTGCCATGCACGGGCATTGTCTACTGCCCGGCGTCTCGCCTTGGGGACGTGAGTTCTCCATCTGTGCCCCCGCTATCCGGCGTCTCATTGCCGAGCACCCCCGAGCTGAGTACGACTTGGAGGAGCGTCTCGAGCTCACGCGCCTCATCACGCACGAGCTCGCTCTCCATGTCCCCCCACCGTCTCCGAATGACCTACGCAAGGGGTTTTTCCGCGAGCTCTGCCACTGCTTTTGGCCCCCGCAGCGTCCGCTGCGTATCGTCTCTGCGTGGCTTTCTTGCTTCGCTCGTGCACGCCACTTTTGCGAGTCTTTTTTGCCGGAAACGGAGCTCCTCCTCATCGGGCATTTCCATCGCGGCGGCTTCCGAAAAAAATCTCCGTGCATCATCTGCACCGGGGCTTGGTTCGAGCACGCCACCCCATACGTTGTCGATATGCGCGACGGTAAAATGACTACCGCCGCACCCCGCCCCTACCGATAATTCAGCGCACATTGTCGGCAGCACGTTCCCGCTGTGCAGCCCTCGGGGTCATGCAGAGATAAACGTACCGACCGCAAAGTCATCGCCTCACCACTGGGCGTCTTCCTTTCTTGGGACAGATATGGCGACCGGGATACAGGACCACCGCCATGTTCGACGGATCGGGGTTCAGGTAGCGCGTTTCAGCACGCGGTAATGCAGGAGTTGCAGAGCTTCCCCGATGGCATTGAGTGGGTTGCAGCGAAGCCGATGCCGTCCATAGATATACTGTTGCCTACGAGGTACGTCGTGGTGATCCGCAGAGGCGGACTCATGCTCTCGGATGACGGCGGCAACGCGATCGAACATGTTGTAACGTGTGGCAATGAGCTTCTGCGCCTCGCGTATCTGCGGAAGCCTCTTTTCGTACTCTCCGTTGCGCATAGCTTGCCGAATAATGTCCAACGCCATCGGTGGATCATCGATGGGAATCGGGATAAAGCACCCCTCCGGGAGCACAGTCGACAGAGTCGGGTCGCCCGCGTAAAATGTCAGACACTGAGCGAGAATGGGGTCACTAATTTTGTCTGACCAATGGTGCGGGTGGATGTAGTTTTCCACGGCGACATGATATTTGTACTCATTGAGGGCAGTTTGCTTGGACTTGATGCGGTTTATGCCCCAACCGTACCAATCAAGTTCCGGCAAATGCGCCGCGAGGTACCGGGTGAGAACCAGACGCTCGTAATGTCGCGTGTGCTTCATCTGCTTCAGGGAGCAACATGTAGAGATGAGCTTGCTTTTTTTCCAATTCGGTAATCGAAAAACTTCCTCTGCCGTGTAATCGACACACCACCGCATGCTCCCGTTAGAAATACGTCTGCCCTTGTGCGGCAAATACGCAGCATCATGCGTGGTGAGTACGTAGGCAAACTGGCGTGTGTAGCATGCCGAATAAAGTCGGATTGTAGGAGGCTCCACCGTGATCAATATGGTATGCTCTCTCGGACAAGCTAGAGTTTCACGCTCCCAGCTCATGCTCCTCGTCGGGTGTTTCGGTAGATCATCATACACCACGAGCCAATCGTACTCCCGCAAGTCGGCGTTTCCGATAAAGTCCATTCCGGCATGCTCGATCGTGTCTCCCGTGCCAAACTCCGAGCCCCCCGAAGGATTCCTCGACGACATTCCCGGCGTAATGATTTTTACTCGCGTCCCCACGCCGCTAATGTACCTCACCTCCCGCACACAGTCAAGCACAAACCAAAGTGCCGACTCGCACCCGTGCATCAAAACGGAGGTAGCGCAGCAGGAGCGATGCGAGGAGGACCGGTCTGAGCCCCTGTGAAGTGAGTGCCCCGCCGTGTGCAAAGTGCGCGAAAACCACACAGGCATTCTGCGACCGGAGGGGAGGTAAATGCCGCCGTGGGGTCAACGCTTGCGGAAAAAACCGCCGAAACCACCGGCAGAGTTGAGTCCCGGGTTGCGGCGCGGGGGTTTTGAGTGCATGAGCTGCTCTAAGCCGGGAAAGCCGCCGTTCATCATGGAGCTCAAGTCGGGCATTTCGCCGTCGGTGGGCATGGGGGGCATATCCTTCATGCCCTGCTTCATGGCTTGCATCAAGCTCCCCCCCTTCCCCTTTCCTCCCATCATTTCTTTCATTTGACGGAAGTTCTTGATAAAGCGGTTCACCTCGATTTCGGAGACTCCCGCCCCCTTGGCGATGCGTCGCCGCCGGGAGGGAATGAGCAGCTTGTCATTGGCACGCTCCGCCTTGGTCATGGATAGCACGATGGCTTCCGTATGCTTCAGCCGCTTCGGGTCAAGTGCTTCCTGCGGTAATTGTTTGCGGATTTTATTGAACCCCGGCAGCAGACCGAGTAAACCTTCCAGCGGCCCCAGCTTCTGCATCATGCGCATCTGCGAAAGGAAATCTTCGAAATTGAACTCCCCACTCATCATGCGGCTAATGCCGTGCATGGCAGAATCTTGGTCTATCTTCTCCGCCGCCTTTTCCACCAACCCAACGATGTCTCCCATGCCCAAAATACGGTCCGCCATCCGCTGCGGGACAAATGCTCCGAACATGTCCGGTTTTTCACCCTCGCCGATATACTTGATGGGGCACCCCGTAACGGCTCGCATGGAAAGGGCTGCACCACCGCGTGCATCTCCGTCCAACTTCGTGAGAATGATCCCGGAAAGTCCGACAGCTTCTTGGAAAGCATGCGCCACTTTTACGGCTTGCTGCCCCGTCGCCGCATCCGCCACCAGCAAAGCTTCCTGCGGCTTGACTTCCCGACTCACCCGCCGAATTTCTTCGATGAGCTCTGCATCTACCTCCTGTCGTCCCGCCGTGTCGATAATAACGACATCGTGCTCCGTCTGTTCGACCCGTTTGAGGGCAGCTCTGACCGCTTTCACGGCATCTTTCTCTCCTACTTCCGGAGAAATCACCCCCACTCCGACCTGCTTCCCGAGCGTCACCAACTGGTCTACTGCAGCCGGACGCACCAAATCACAGGCAATAAGCACCGGCTTGTGCCCGTCCTTTTTGAGTCTCAGTGCCAGCTTGGCACAAGTGGTCGTCTTGCCCGCACCGTTCAACCCCACCACTAGGATGCGTCCGGGCGGCTCCAAATTCAGCCCCTTTTCATCGCCGCCTAACAATGTCGCCAACTCATCACGAAATATCTTCACTATCTGCTCCCCGGGCTTGACCGTCTTGAGCACTTTTTCCCCAATCGCCCTCTCTTTCACAATGTTGATAAAGTCGCGTGCCACCCGATAATCCACATCCGCTTCCAACAGTGCCAAACGTATATCCTTGAGTGCATCCGCTATGTTGCCCTCACTGATTTTACTCTGCCCACGCAACCGCCGAAAGGCTTCATCCAGCTTGTCCGATAATAAGGAAAACATCCCCGGAAACTAGCAAAGTATGAAGTAATTGTCAAGCCCAAACCATTCCGCCAACCACGTCCGCGTACGCCCGTCCCAATAAAATTTTCGGGAATCGCCGCCATGCCAATCCCTATGCGGGTTACAGACGCCCAACAGGAAGTACGAGGTACGAAGTAGCAGAGCCAAGGAATGGCGGACGGTGCGGGCAGTGCGGATGTGGCAGGAAAAACATGCGTGATGAGAGTGTTGTGGCATGGCGCGTCATGTGTGATGGATCCCGGTGCCACGCGAGCACCTCTTCATGGCTTCGCATATCACAGTCGTGTCATCCCCACGGGGGCTTTGATTTTTCCCCCTCGCGTCGTTTCGGCTTTGCCTCCCTCCAACTCCCCTGCGCAACTCCGTTGCGCCTAACTCCTTCACTTCGTACTTCGTACTTCGTACCTCGTACCTGATCACCTCCGTGTCTTCCTGCCTCAAAGTCATCGCCCGCCACGAAGCCTTTAATTTATTTGGGACAGGTATGAATTCTACTGAGGCGGGCGGGGTTGTTTGTAGCTGGTGGGCGGCGTTTTCCTACGCTTTCGCGAGAAGTACTCCGGATGGGCATTTACCCAAGCAGCATACAAATCCGGACGATTGGCACGCGTGCGAGCCAGTGCTTGCTCCATCTTCCATTCAGCAATAGCTCGGTGGTTTCCGGAGAGCAACACCTCCGGCACCTTCGCACCGCGAAAATCATTCGGCTTTGTGTACGCCGGTGCCTCCAGCAATCCTTCGGCGAAAGACTCATCCTCACTGCTGCGTTCATCGCCGAGGGCACCGGGGATGAGTCGCGAGATCGCATCGATCAGCACCACGGCAGCTATTGCCCCGTTGGTCAGGATGTAATCACCGATGGATATTTCCCTATCCACCAAATTGTCCACCACGCGCTGGTCCACCCCCTCATAATGACCGCAGAGGATGATGTAGTGAACCGGGGCAACATCCGCCACACAAGGGGCAGCCAGCTCACGCACCAGTTGTTGGGTGAGCACGCTGCCCTGTGGGGTCATAAACAGCACCTTCGTGTGCTCACGCCGCAATTGCTCTACGGCGGCATAGATGGGCTCGCACATCATGAGCATCCCCTGCCCTCCACCACACAGGTAGTCATCGGTGCGGTGGTGCTTGTCGTGCGTCCAATCGCGGATGTTGTGGACACGGACGGAGATCAGACCGCTGACGGCGGCACGCCCCGTAATACTCTGCGAGAGCGGAGCGGTCACCATTTCGGGAAACAGGGTGAGCACGTCAAACTCGAGCATAACACGGCGCACGGAAACAACTCCACCACGCGGACGACAGCGCAGCAGCAGACGGAATGTTCACATAGACAGGGCTCAACATGATTGCCGGGATGCTCAGGAATTGGCGTTATGGCGGAGCATGGCTTCGATGTAGGCATCCAAATTGCCGTCCATCACATCTTGGATATTGCTACTCTCCACACCTGTACGTAAGTCCTTTACCATCTGGTAGGGTTGAAACACGTAGGAGCGAATCTGGTTCCCCCATGCGATGTCTCCTTTCTCCGAATACTGACGATCAGCTTCGGCGCGTTTGCGGTCTTCCTCCAGTTGAATGAGCCGTGCCTTGAGCATTCGCATGGCTTCTTCCCGATTGCGCAGCTGCGATCGCTGCGTCTGGCATGCCACGATAATCCCTGTCGGCAAATGCGTAAGCCTCACCGCCGTCTCCACCTTGTTCACATTTTGCCCGCCCTTGCCGCCGGATCGGTAGGTATCCATCTTCACATCGGCATCCTTCACCTCGATGTCCACGTCATCGGAGACATCCGGCGTAGCATCCAGCGAGCAGAAGGAGGTGTGACGTTTCCCCGCCGCATCAAACGGACTCATCCGCACGAGCCGGTGGATACCTCGCTCGTTCTTCAGATAGCCGTACGCATATTCACCGCCGACCTTCACGGTCACCGACCGCAGCCCCGCCTCATCCCCATCGGTACTCTCCATGATTTCTGCGGTGAAGTTGTGCCGCTCGCAGTAGCGCAGGTACATACGCAACAACATGCTCGCCCAGTCACACGCCTCTGTCCCACCGGCTCCGGAGTGTATCGTGATGTAGCAGCCGGCTGCATCGTGTGCCCCATTCAGGAGCGTCAACAACTCAAACTCTTCGAGCTTTCTCACCCATACTTCGTACTCTTTCAGGGCTTCCGGTGCCAATTCCGGCTCTTCTCTCCCCAACTCTACCGCCGCCTCCACATCCGCCAAACCTGCTTCGAGGGAGCGATACTGCTCCAACCGCCGCTTGAGCGGATTTACCGATGCCATGAGTGACCGCGCCGCTTCTTGGTCATCCCAGAAGTCCGGTGCACTCATTCGCTGTTCCAAA
>CAYRJI010000061.1:0-12448 GCA_964424645.1 uncultured Akkermansia sp.
AACTCCTTCACTTCGTACTTCGTACTTCGTACCTCGTACTTAATCACCCCCGCGTCTTCCTGCCTCAAAGTTACCGCCCACCACGAAGCCCTTATTTTTCTTGGGACGGCTGTGGAAAAATGAGACAGGATGCAAAAAAAGGCTTGAAAAAATAAGGGGAAGAGAGTAGAGTTTGGGCGCGCGAGTTGCAAACGGTCGTTGGTCCTCCATTTTCACGGAAAGCACAGCTCGCATGGGGGGAAACCCGACCAACCCAATGAATACCATGCCTGATACGAATAAAAACGAGGAAAATGAGGTCATTCAACTGGCCCATTTCGAAATACCGAATCATCTGGATTGCGTCGCCGATCCCCAAGACCCGAACCACCTTACGTTCATCGCAGAACCGATTGAAACGGGCTTCGGACATACCATAGGCAACTCCCTGCGCCGCGTGCTGCTTAGCTCGTTGGAGGGCGCAGCCATCACGAGCGTACGCATCGCAGGCGCACAACATGAGTTCACCTCCCTGCCCGGCGTGGTGGAAGATGTTACGGAAATTATCCTCAACCTCAAAAAAATTAAATTTATCCACCATGGTAAAGGACCTCGCACGCTCTCGCTGCACGTCACCAAACAAGGCATTGTGACTGCCGGTGATATCAAGGACGACCACGTCTACACAGTCGTCAACAAGGACCAAATCATTTGTCACCTCGACCAGAATACGATTTTCGACTGCGAATTCGAGGTAAATGTCGGGCGTGGCTTCTACACGGCTGAGGACAACAACGAGAAAGACCGCCCCATCGGGGTCATCCCCATCGACTCCATCTTCTCGCCTGTCACCCGCGTGAAATACGCCGTGGACAATGCGCGCGTGGGTCAGATGACTGAATTTGACAAATTGATACTGGACGTATGGACGGATGGACGCATCAGCCCGGGGGACGCTATGCTCCAAGCAGCCGGCATCCTGCGTCACCACTTGGATGTATTCGTGAACGGCGACCCGCGCAGCATCATCTTCGACAAGGCGAGCAACATCGAGCAGGATGCCAATACCGCACAGCTGCGTAAACTATTGGCTACGAGTGTTAATGAGATTGAGCTGTCCGTGCGTGCCGCAAATTGCCTGAACAATGCGAACATCACCACGGTCGGTGAGTTGGCTATGAAGACTGAGGGCGAGATGCTCAAATACCGCAACTTCGGCAAAAAGTCTCTCAACGAGATTAAGGAGAAGTTGGAACAGTTCGGACTGTCGTTGGGTATGACCTTTGAGCCCGGACTGCTTACCGTCCAAGCTCCCGCACAGTCCCGCGCACGCGAGGCGACGAAAGAACGGCACGGCTCCGAACTTCAGGAACTTATTACCCATAATATCGAGACCTTTGATCTCGATGACGATGACATGGAAGACTGATTTTATTCACACCGTTACCTACGAGAATTATGAGACACGGAGTCAAAAAAGCTAAACTACAGCGTTCGGCATCGCATCGTAAGTCCTTGTTGGCTAATCAAGCCTGCAGTCTTATTATCTGCGGTCGCATCACCACTACCTTAGCCAAGGCGAAGGCACTGCGCCCGTTTGTCGAGAAACTTATCACCAAGGGGAAACATGGCTCACTCCACGCGCGTCGGCTCGCTCTAGCGGCACTGCCTCAACCAGCCGCCGTGAAAAAGCTCTTCTCCGTCGTGGCACTGGCCGCGAAAGATCGCCAAGGTGGTTATACTCGCATTATCAAGCTCGGGCAGCGCAAAACGGATAGTGCTCCCATGGCGTACATCGAGATCATCGACCTTCCCAAGGAGCCGAAAGCAGAGAAAAGGAACAGAGTGAATACAACTACCGGCTCGGCTACGACGACAGCCGAAGCTGCGGCTGCCGCTATTGCCGCCGCCTCTGCTCCTGCCCCGGAAACTCCGGCGGCGGAGTCCCCTGCCCCGGAGCAAACATCAACGGAATCCCCGGCAGAAGCCCCGGCGCAGGCACAGTCGGCATCAGAAGCACCGGCGGACGAGAACCCTCACCCCGCCGAGTAGCTCACTCTCAAGTCGATTTCAAACATACGCTGCCCACCTCTGTTGTGAGGTCGGGCGGCGTGTTTGTTCTCCCGTGCTTACGTCATGGTCACACCTGTCTTCTTCACTTCGTACTTCGTACTTCGTACCTCGTACTTGATCACCCCCCGTGTCTTCCTGCCTCAAGGTTATCGCCCACCACGAAGCTCGTATTTTTCTTGGGACGGCTGTGGGGACCCTTTAAAAAAAAACGAAAAAAAATTCAAGTTATGTGTTGACACACGTATTGGAAATACGTATACATAGGTGGGGGAGGCAAGTTGACCGAACCCGAGAACGCGTATGAAGATGTGGCTTTGGCATACAGTGATGACGGTGTGGATGTACTGCACCGCTGCCGTGTACGGGACGGTAGTGGAGGTGGAGGGACGTGCTCCGGCGGATGAGCCGATGGCTCGTTCGCAGGCCCTCGCGGATGCTCTGCGTGAAGCTGTGCGCGCGGGTGCCGGGGTGGATTTGGTGGGCGAATCACAGACCAAGAACTTCACGCTGGAGTTTGACCGGATGTTCTCCCGTGCACGCGGGTACGTTAAAAAGTACGAGGTGGTGTCGACCGGCACTTCGGCAGACGGATTCTACGTGGTGAAAGTTAAGGCGGATGTCGGCGAGGGGATGCCGGACACGAATGACAGGCTTACATTGCAGATGATGGCGCGCGAGCACCAAGCCCCGCGTGTGGCGATTCGCATCGATGAGCAAATAGAGGGGGTACAAAATGGGACCTTGGCATCCGATTGGCTGAGCCATGTTGCCACAGAGTGCGGGCTACGTGTGGTGGAGCTCAATCGCACTCAGGGCGAAGGCGGAATGATGGCGAAGCGGGCGGAGGCACTCGGGCGCAGTCAGGAGGCAGCCCTGCGTGCACAGGGTGCAGTGTCCGGCTGCGACTACCTCATCGAAGGCACCGTGGTGGGCAGTAGTGCGGGAGAGCAGTCGTTCTACGGCAGCAAACCGGGTAAGAAATACTCGTTGGGTCTTAACTTGAGAGTGTCGGATGCCGCTACGGGTGTGGTCGTCCTCACGGAAAATGCTCCGTCGCGTGATGTTCTCATACGCTGCGTCAGCTCGGACACGGCGGCGGCACGTGAAGCGGTGCGGCAGCTTCTCGAGGGGAACCCGCAAGTCGTTGATTCAGACACCGGGATGAAGCTCATCCGCCGCATTTTTGCGCATTGGGCGACGGAAATGGATTTGGGTTCGGTCTGTAAGCTGGAGTTTACCGGCATGGACCTCGCCACAGCGCAGAAGCTGAAGGAGAAGCTTTCCGCCGTGCAGAATGTCGGGTCGGTGTGGATACGCAGCGTGGACCCCGCCGGGGTTTCTGTGGTGGATTGCGAGGCACGATTGCAGCCCTTGGAATTGGCGGTAATCATCGAGAAATCCTTGCCCGACTACAAATTAGACCGTTCCGAAAACCGATACCTCTCGTTCCGGCGTGCGACCGGTACCTCTGCTGTCCCCGTTTCCATGCACATCAATACCACCTCCCCTGCGCCGCTGTGCGGCTCCATTGGCGGAGGTGTGCTGTCGACTATTAACTGTACTCTCTAATTCCTTAAATTCAAACATTAACAACTCTACACCTATGAAACGATACAAAGCAATCATACTGGTTACTGCGTTTGCGGCATTGCTTGCCTCTTGCGGCACGCAGATTCAATTGACGGAGGCTATTCCTGCAAAGATGCATCTTCGCCGAGGAACAACGCTCATTGTGAACAGCGACGATGACCAAATGACTCGCGCCTTTGTCAATAAAATTGCACAGGACGGTTTTTATAAACAGCCCGGCGATGGCAATATCACAGCTTACGCCCACCTTAATGTGCGAGATATAGACGTGAATAGGAGGTATTCTGACAACGGAGTGCTACTAAACACGGATTTGTCTGCCACTGCGGAGGTGTTTTCAGGCTATCGAACTGCATACCGTGAACGTTATTGCGTGGGGGTCCCCATAGGTTCGCATGATTATGAGCATTTCGATGACGCCTGCGATTCCTTCGCAAACATCGTTATGAACGATCTGACACCTCATGAACGTGCCTATTACGTCCGCGTGAGGGGTTCGAGCAAGAATCCGTACGTGGGAATGGCTGCAAAGTACGCTAAAGTCGGCGACTGGAATTCGGCGGCATCCAATGCCCTACAAGCCCTTAAGAACGATCCCAATGATCCGGAGGCTTATTACATGGCCGGAATCGTATTACGCAGAGCAATGAAGTACAGTTCATCAACTCTGCTCTTTCAAAAGGCGTATTCTCTGAAACCAAAGGGAAAATATAGGCAGGCTATTCGAAAGAACGCGATCATGGCACAGAATGATGAGTACGTAAAACAACAGCTTTCAGAGTGATACAAACCTTTACTACAATGATGAAGACCACATTCCTATTCTACGCATTGACCGGGCTATCGTTGCTCGGGGTAACTACAGTGACAGCGGCACCTAAGCCGGTGGTGAAGGCAGAGGCGGAGACGAAGTTGCCGGAAATTTGGCGAAAAGTACCCGCATCGCAGAGACTCTCGCTGGTGCGCGCGGCTGAAATGGACGCCCTGCGCATCCTCGCCGAACGCATTGCGGGTCTGGCACTGGATGGGGAGAGCACCGTGCGGGACCTCGCCGCGACGAGTAATGAGGTGCGCGGCGAGCTGGAAGCCGTGCTGCGCGGCGTCAAAACCACGGAAGGACCGACCTATCACGAGGACGGGCGGGTCGAGGTGGTTCGCGCCGTGAAAGTGGCTCAACTCATCCGCTCTCTGACGCAGAAAAACGGGGGGACGCCCACGGCGAGTCTCGACACGCGGGAGGACATGATGGATGCTCTGGGTAATGCCGCTATTCCGGGGTCACCGGGGCAGAAGAGAATTATGGCAAAACGCGCGGCTGAGATGGATGTCTACCGCCGCCTCGCCGAGCGTGTGGCGGGAGTCCATATTACGAGTGGCACGACGCTGAAGGATTTCGTGGCAAAGGACGACAAACTGCGTACGTCATTCAACCACACCATCAAGTCGGCGGAGATCACCTCCATCGTGTACAATGAAGACGGCACGGCGACTGTGGAAGCGACCCTCAAGATCGGACCGCTGGTGCGCACCATCGTGAAACACAAATCGGCTCAGGGTGTTGTGCTGAAAGTAGAAGAAACGGCGGAACAGCAGGAGATCACCGAAACGGGTAACGGAGCACCGGCGGAAGATGCCCCGGCTGACGCGTCCGCTCCTTCATCCCAAGAGGTGGAAACTGTCATTTCCTCGATTCTCGCCGTAATTCCCGTCATCGATTGATTGCAATGAAAACCACATACTTCCCTCTCAGCATAATCGTGCTTCTCGCCTTGTCGGCATGCTCCGGTGAGAAAGAAGCACCGCCCGCTACCCCCGTTCCGGCGGCTCCGGCACCGGTGCAACCTCAACCCCCGGCAACGCCGAAAAAAGCGGCTCCCACGAAGACACACAAAGCCAAGCCGACACGACGCTCGGTGAAGAAGAAAGCTCCGAAACCTGCGGTCCCGACAACGGAGACAATTAAGAAGCCGGAGGAGATCATCAGTACCCGAACTATCGTGAGTTAAAGTCTACAACTATGAAACTACCTCTCCTTCTCTCACTCGTCCTCGCCTGTGCCCCGCTGGCGCAGGCGGGGGACGACCCCTTCACCAAGCTGGCGGATTCCCTCGTGGCTCAGCTGCCGCAGAAGGATAAACCCATCAATCTGGGTGTCGGTAACTTTGTCTACGGTGACACGCAAATGATGTCGCCGCTCTCCGTGACGATACGCGAGGAGCTGGAGATCGCCCTGCCTAAGTCACACAAGGTTCAGATTATCACCCGTTCCGGGCTGGATGAGCTGGAGAATGAGGGTGAATTCCAAGCCACGGATTTGGTGGAACCCGGGACGGCGGTGTCCAAGGTAGCCGTGCAGGGGGTCGAGGGCATCGTGCGCGGACGATTCACCACAGACGGGTCGACGGTGACTCTCTACACGGAGATCGCTTGGCTGGAAAACGGGCACATCACCAAGGATAAGGTGACATGGCGCATCAACGAGGTGGCAGCGCGCGTGTGGCCGAATAAACCCTCTTCCGAAGTCGCAGAACGCGTGAGACCGCAGAATTACGAGCAGTCCGAGCAGGGGATTGCCGAGGTGGAAGCCGGTGCCGAGGAGGTGACGAGTAACGCGAAACTCCTCGACGTGAAACAGGAAATTCCCCTGCAATTGCGCACAGTAGACGGCGAGCGCGTGTACCAAGAGGGCGATACGATCGGTTTCCGCGTGAAGGCGGCTGAAACGTGCCATGTCGTCGTGATCTGCCACCAGAGCGATGGCAACTCGGTCGTGCTGTTTCCCAACCGATTTCACAAGGATACTCTCATCGAGGGAGGCAAGTGGGTGGACATCCCCGGGACGCTCAAATCCGGCTTCGAAATAGAAATCGGGGAACCCTTCGGCTCGGACGTGGTACAGGTAATCGCCTGTACCAACGAAAATGCTCTGCACAAGGAAATCAAGGATCTCGCCGCCGCCACGACGAAGGACGATCCCTACCCCGTCATGCCGCGCGGTATGAGCATCAAAAAAGCCAAGGCTGCTTCCAAGGCAAACCTCTCAGCGCAGACGAAGTGGGGTGAGAAGCACATCGTGGTGAGCACTTTTCCGAAAGATTAACCTCTTCTTTCTACTACCAATATGAGAACATACAGCATAAGCAAAATCGGGACTGCCGCTCTTGCAGCAGTGTTAGTGTTAGGTGCCAACTCCGGTGCTTATTACGGGGGAGATACATCGATGTCGGTGCAAGCCGCGCGGAGTGTCTCTGCTCCTGCGAGTTTAGCCGGGAGAACGCTCGTTCTGACGGGAACGGGCGGCGGAACCAGAATGATCTACTTTACGCAGACGGGGATGGGTAAATTCCGGCTCGACGGGTTATCTCTCGTTGCGGAGTATAGCAAATCAAACGCTCGGACAAAGGCAGAGGTTGCCCTTACTGCTCCCTACGCCGAAACGGGTTGGTATATTTATATGAATTTCAATCAGCCCCAATCCGGAACCTATCGACTTGAACAGTTAACTTGCTCTGATGGGAGTTCACCCAATATCGTCATTGAGCGAGGGACTTTTGTTATTCATTAAAATCCGCAGAAGGTGGATTATGCCGCTTGCTACTTAGTTAGTTTTGCCATTATTGTTTTGATATGAAAACATACGACATAAGCAAACTTGGGACTGCCGCTCTTGCAATAGCGTTAGTGTTGGGTATCGACTCCTGCGCGCATCACAGGGGAAGTACATCAGTGCCGGTGCCAACAACCGTACAGAGTGTTTCTGCTCCTGCGAGTTTAGCCGGGAAAACGATATTCCTGACGGGCTCGAACGGGGAAAAGACAACGATTCGATTCGCAAAGAAGGGAACAACCAAATTCAAATTTCAGAAGAATTTCCGGAAGCAAATACAGATCGCGGATTACAGACTTCGACCGACAATAGATTGGTTCGAATTCCTACAGCTAACGCATATTGCGGAATACCCAGTTACAAGAGGTACTGAAGCATGTATTGATGTTTATCCGGACGACGGGTCGGACGCATATGGGCACTACTTTAAGCTGAAATTTAATCAAGCACATTCCGGTACCTATCAATTATGGATCCAGCTATGCACCGATGGGAGTGAACCGGATGCTTGCGTCGGCAGCGGCACCTTTACCATTCAATAGGAAAGACGGAGATGGCGGGAGGAGGAGCTCGGGGGAATCCCGACTCCTCTCTCCTCCGTAACGTAGAACGTCTCGGCGGCTCAAGTCACCTTATGAAAATCCACTACACGTTCATATTCTTACTCTCACTCCTCGTGCCAGTGCTGTTGGTTACAGACGCGCAGGCACAGGTATCGCGTCTCGACAGACGGTTTAACATCAAGAGATCGCAACCTGTACAACGACAGGTTGTGAGGAAATCGCAGGTGAGGACAACGCCGAGACGGAGCACACGAGGGACACAAGCCACGCCGCAACAGGCAGGAAGGGTAGCTTCTCGTTCGACTGTAGCTAACTCTAGGGCACTCCCCAGTTTGATGACGGTTCTGTCACCGAGCTATAAAGGGAATCCCGTGTTCTCCTATGAGAATGGCGGAGGGAACAAGATTAAGTATCGGTACAACTTAACGTCGATACCTTCCAGTCATAGTCTCCTGCTGTCCAACGAAGAAATCATTGTAACTAATGAAAATAAGACTTCTGAGGTAGATTTTTCGTATTCCTCGGAAAATTTTATATCGCTTTGGGACGCACGGACTTTAACCTATAAGGAATCTATAGTAGAGAAATACCTAGGCAGGATGTACGACGTCGGCTTTAAATACGATTTTCACAAAAAGCAATTTTTTATGGGTGGGTTTAATGATCATCCGGACGTAGCGTATATGGACTACTGTTACGCGTATGACCTGAAAACCCACGCCTTTGAAACGAAACAGATACAGCGGGCAGATACGGAGCAATGTTTCGTACGTACGGGAATAACAGAGTCCACGTTTAGGACAGGATTTGGAAATAATTCTTTCCCGAGTGTACTGAAACTAGATGTAGACAACAAGCACATTTCGCTGGACAAGCGGGATGACTTGGTTAAACTCCCGGTAATGGCGGAGTTGGCGGGCAAATTTCGATCGCGAAGGGAAGGTGAGGATATTATGTTCAAGAGAATAGATTTTGATTCCCTGTCCATAAATTATAAACCCATAGAGCAGAGTGGAGGTGAGAACGGGGATGTTTCGAAAGAGGCTGTAAAAGCAGAACTCAGTAAATATAAAGACGTAGAGTGCGAATTTCTCGATTCTACGTATTGGCTTGTTTTTCCCGCTAGATACGGAAGAGCGTGGTACGCGTTTACCGGAAACGGAGATGAAGGTCCCACGGATGAAGTATACGTATATAATGCCGCAAATCGTACGCTATCGAAAACACCTTCGGTCGTAAAAGAAGCAAAGGAAGAACACCCCAGTGCTTCCAGTTATTTTTGTTTTGGTGTATCCGATTGTGGTAGAGTGACAGTTAATGCGTGTAGTGTCTTCAGACATGGAGGAGATTGGTACGGACCACGTATCTTAGCATATTCGCCGTTTGGTGAAGGGGATATTGTATTCAACGGAGACAGGGAGGATGGGGTTTTTGGGGAAAGGAAGAAGCTTCAGGTTGCGTATCGTATCTCGACGTCGCCTTGGGCTATGGTAAAAGGAGGCTATTCCGGGACAGGTTCCTACGTTGCCTCCTTGTTCAGTATTTGGAACAAGGTACCGAATCGCCCCGGAAAGTCCTATTGGATAGCCGGTGAGTATGGTCATTGTCAGTTATTCTTGATGGATGACACGCGTGGGACGGGAAGGTGTGTCCATCAATGGGAGGGTTCGTGGAACAAGGATTCTGCGAAACCCATCTGGTTGCCCGATAAGCGATGGCTTTGCCTGCCGGTGGTGGCGAATTGCTGGGACATATATGAAGTGGATGAGACATTTGAATCTGTCAAAAAACGTTGTTCTGTTTACCTTGGGAGAAGAGACAAGTACGCGATCGTATTGCCTGAGGGAATATACGCAGGTACATCCGGATGCGAGGATTTTTTATTTACGGAGGATGCCGGGGGGCGTATAGGCATGCAGGCACTTGCGCCGTGGCGCAATAAACCGGCTGAAGTCTTGGAAGCGATGGGAGGGAATGCAGACGATATTGCGGCACTGCGAGAGACGACGAAGAGGTGGCTGCGTAAGCAGGGTTTCGACCCGGACAACATGCCCGCTGAGCCTGCCATCAAGGATTTTCCCGCTGTGGAAGTACAAATGCCATCGCTTTTCAATGTGGACGGCACGGCTCGTTTCACGGTGACGGCAAAGGCTACAGCCAACGACATAGCGAAAATCATTGTGCGCGCAGATGGAACACCGGTACCGCAGAGCTGGGACAGTGCGCTGTCTGTACCCGCCGGTGGACGGAAGGAGCTGACGGTGGAGGTGCCTCTGGCGGGTGGGCAAAATTGGATCGAAGTAACCCCGGTGGACAGTAAGGGAATTGCGGGTGATACCTTTCGATTTCGTACCATCTACAAGGGAACTGAAAGGTCGGATTTATACATCATCGCACTCGGGGTTTCGAACTATGACAATCCGGAGTTGAAACTACAATATGCCGCAAAAGATGCCACCGATATTTCTGCGGCACTGGAGAAGTACGGTGTTGGGAACAAAAAGCACGTGCTGCTTTTGACCGACAAGCAGGTAAACG
This sequence comes from uncultured Akkermansia sp., assembly GCA_964424645.1. Taxonomy (GTDB): domain Bacteria; phylum Verrucomicrobiota; class Verrucomicrobiia; order Verrucomicrobiales; family Akkermansiaceae; genus Akkermansia. The sequence goes on from CAYRJI010000061.1 coordinate 10,351, forward strand.
ATCGAGGTGTGTTGGATAAGATACGTGAGTTTCTGTCTGCGGCAACTATCGATGATCGCGTAGTTTTCTATTTAGCCGGACATGGAATGCTGGATGACAAGTACAACTACTACTATGCACCGGCGGGATTTGATCCGGACCGCATAGCAGAAACCGGCATCATGATGGATGAGTTGACCGCCTGCTTGCAGAACACCAAGGCACGCAAGAGACTGCTGCTACTCGATACCTGCCACTCCGGTATGCTCGGGGAGGAGGGAGAGGAAAAGCTAGCCATGAGCGGCGTGCAGTTGCCGCACGGGGTACGTGCCATTCAACACCGGGGCATGAAGGTGAAGAAAGCCATCGGCGCGTTGAATACGAATCAGAAAAAACGCTACATCGAGGATTTGTTCTCCCGTGGTGACATACAGCGAGGTATCAACATCATCGCCGGGTCTGCCGGAGCAGAGTATGCACTGGAATCCGGGGAGTGGAAAAACGGTGTATTCACGGCTTCTATCATAGGTGCCATGAGGGGCGAGAGTGCCGCACAGGATATGGATGGAGACGGTCTCATCTCGGTGGCAGAATTGCAACATAAAATCGTTTCCACCGTGCAGCAGCAAACGGGTGGGCAGCAAAAGCCGAGTGTTGTATCAACTGAGGCTGCCGGGAATATGGTACTTGTGGAAGGAATCGGATATTCCGGCATCAAGAGGCTGATTGCTCGGAAAGACTGGAATCCACTGGCAGGTGTCATACAAAGAAGTCCGAACAATTACGATGATGCACAATTCGAGGAACTTGTGGGAGAAGCACTTGCCGCTAATGCACCGGTTGCGATAATCAGGCAAATGCTTGAGCACGGAGCATCTCCTAAGCGGAAGTATGGTGAGGTTATGAAGAAATTTTTAGAATCAACAAATCCTGAGTACATTACTCACAGGCTCGAGATAGCGAAGTTATTTGTGCAAACCGGGGACATAAAGAGCGGGTACAAATGGGATTTGAATGCGAGGGATCTACGTCATTATGAGTGGCAGGAAGACAGCACATGGTATCAGCTTCGTAATTCCGGCGATGAAGAGCTAGCCGTTCTGCTCCTCGAAAAGGGCGTTTCTTCTTTTGGTGATCCTTACGATGGGAAGAATTCGCTGAGACTTTTCGAGATTTTCGCGGACCATGGAATGGATGTCAATCGTGGTACCGGAGTAAAATCGGATATTGCAAAGAGACTTTTGGGAGATGTATTACGTATTAAATACCAGCGAGAGTATATAAGTGACCCCGCGCAATTACAGAGCAAAATGGGACAATTGACACGTGATACGTGGTATCGTGTGACAGCATTACACGTGCTGGCATTTCTCTACTGTGAAGCGGTAAATGACTCGCAAAAAAGTGAAGTGTTGAGCAAGATGCGCGTATTGCTGGAACATAAGGCTGATCCCAACTGCATGCATGGACGTGAATCCGGTAGTGACTACGTTGATTCCGATGCTACAGATGTTACCCCACTATACATTCTCTGTCGAAATGGCAGGATATCATTTCAGGACGCGTTACCGGCTATAAAACTGCTCATTCAGCACGGTGCGAATATTCATTTGCCCGACTGCAACGGGAAAGGACCTTTGGACACTTGGGATCCGAATTACAGGGTTCTGGAGCAATTGGCGGCGGCGGCAAGGACCGGTGCGTCCATGGATAATATTCAAGCTGTTGCGACCGCAGTGCAGACTTCCCCTCCTCCAACCGTCGCCCTTCCCCACAAAATCTCGGACATGATTCCGACGGAGGTGCAGACTTCCCCTCCTCCCACCATCGCCCTTCCCCACAAAATCTCGGACATGGTTCCGACTGAGGTGCGGACTCCCCCTACTCCCACCATCTCGATTTCCACCTATTCGGCGGGGAGAGAGGACCGCAGTGACCTGCAACCCATGATCAACCGCATGGCGGCTCTGCGGTGCAAGGCAGCATCGTCGGCTCTCTACCAGAAAAGACTGCTGACATTGCTACCGATGATACGCGATGGAGCCAGTGTCGACATCACCCTGCCCGAAACCAAAGGCAACACGGCACTGCACTATTCGTGCGCGATCGGGAGCTGGAG
>CAYRJI010000062.1:0-12316 GCA_964424645.1 uncultured Akkermansia sp.
GGCGATCTTCAGAAATTTTCTTGGGACAAGTGTGCCGCTTACCACGAGGTCTTTCATTTTATTGGGGCAGATGTGGCTCTATACTGCGAAAAAAATTCAATTTTTTTGAACAGAAAGATACGACTCGGTGTCTACAACTCCGTGACAGCACGAAAACACCTGTCCCCTTATGGAACGAGATGCACCAGAAACCGGCGCGGACGATAGGGAGTCGGAGCTTGCATGCCTCCTGCGTGCTCTGCGTGTAGAGCCTACTCCGGAAGCGCATTTTGAAGAGCGGTTCCTCAGCGATTTTCGGGAGCGCGTGGTGCGGGAGTCTGTCTGTCGCAGTGCGCGCAGTGTTCTTTGGGAGCATTTTTGTATGTTCATGGGGAACTTGGGAATGCGGCGAGTCGCATGGGGGGCTACTACTTTCGGGCTAGGTGCTCTGTGCGTAGGGGTGCTCGCTTGGCGGGTTTCCGGACCGGTGCAGCAGCGCGTGCATACGGAACTCTGCGAGTTAGAAGCTCGCGCTAACTCCTTGCAGCCGGGTATTTCTCACCATGTGACCTGTATGGCTGTCGGTCCCCGCAAACTGCGAAACAGCGAAAAGAATGTAGTCATTTTGACAGATGAGGAGGAAGATTCGCCTCTCTACGGTATTGGACCGAGTGGCACACCCACTTCCATCCGGCGAAACTTCAGTAACGATTCGCTGACCACGCCGGTACCGGGGGAGGATGTCAGCGAATTTTTCCGATTCAGATAAAACAGCACACCCGTCCCGGATACAAATTAGAGGCTTAGTGGTAAGCGGTGGCTTTGCCGCAAGGAAGTGGGGAGGTGATTAAGCACGAGGTACGAAGAGAAGGAGTTAGGCGCAACGAGGTTGCACGGGAGGAAGCAAAAGGGGAGCGTGTCGCCGTTGCAGAGTTAGAGTTCGTAGTAGGTATACCCGGCGAGTCCGTCCCTGTAGGCTTGCAGAGCATCGCGGCGTTGTGCGGGGGTGATACGCCCCCGCTCCACGGCTGTCTCTGCCAGTTCGCGGAAGCGTCGCACGAGCTCCTTGGCGTCGTACTTCACGTAAGAAAGTACGTCGGCAACGCAGTCACCTTCTTCCTCACCGGTGAACACCGGGTGCCCATTTTCCAAGTGCACACTCACCACATTGGTGTCGCCCAAAAGATTATGGATGTCGCCGAGGGTTTCTTGGTATGCACCCACCAGAAACACGGCCACGTAATACAGCTCATCACCTTCTACCTCGTGCAGCGGGAGGGATGCGGCTACGTCTTCCCTGTCAATATAATGCGTCACTTTACCGTCGCAATCGCAGGTAATATCCACGAGGACACTTTTCTGGGTAGGGCGTTCGCAAAGGCGTTGAATGGGCATCACGGGGAAGAGCTGGTCGATGGCCCATGAGTCCGGCAAACTTTGGAAGAGCGAAAAGTTGGCGTAGTAGAAGTCCACCATACTGTCCGACACCTCCTTGAGGTCTTCGGGGATTTCACTCATTTCAGCGATGCGGCGAGCGATGAGTTCCATGATGTGCCAGTAAATGGCTTCCCCGATACCGCGCTCGCGCAGACTCACGTTGCCGTATGCAAACTGCATACGTAGCGTCTCGCGGTAATAATTCGCGTCGTTGTAACACTCTTGGATGTTCTTACTCGTCAACATGCGGTAGGTTTCATCCAATGCTTGGAGCACTTCGCTCGCGTTATCCGGCAGCTTCGGCAACCCGATGCCATATCCACTCGAGCTCGTTACATCTAAGATATTAAAAACCAAGACTGAATGGTATGCCGAAACAGCTCTTCCGGATTCCGTAACCAGCGTGGGGTGTGCCACCCCGTTACGCGAGCACATTTCGCCCACAATTTCGACGACATCGCGTGCGTACTCTTCCACCGTGTAGTTGCATGATGAGTGGAAGTTAGTTTGTGACCCATCGTAATCGACCGCCAGTCCTCCCCCCATATCCAAAGTGCCCATCGGAGCCCCCTCGCGCACAAGCTCAATGTAGATGCGGCACGCCTCCGAAAGACCCTCACGTATTACGGAAATGTTGGGTATCTGAGAACCCTGATGGTAATGTAAAAGTTTGAGGCAGTGAAGCTTATCGACGTCTTTGAGATGGTCGACCACATCGATGACTTGGGCGGGATTCAGCCCGAAAACCGAGTTGTCGCCGGCGGATTCGCGCCAGTGTCCGGAGCCCTTGGCTGAGAGACGCACTCGCACACCCAAGTTGGGTTCAATGCCCAGTTTCTCAGCTCGCCGCAGGATGGCGGACAGCTCATTGGGCATCTCCAGAATCAGGTATATGTTGAGTCCCATCCTTTGCCCCATGAGTGCCAAGTCAATAAACTCGTCATCCTTGTATCCGTTGCACATCAGGAAAGCCTCCGAGTCTTGCATGTAAGCCATGGCGGCAATCAACTCCGGTTTCGACCCGGCTTCCAGTCCGTAGTGATAGCGTGCCCCGTAGGATACTATTTCCTCGACAATATGGCACTGCTGGTTCACCTTGATGGGGTACACGCCGCGATACACCCCTTGGTAGTCAGCCTTACGAATGGCTGTGGCAAAACTCTTGTTGAGCTCGTCCAAGCGCGCCCGCAGCAAATCGCGGAATCGCAGCAGAATGGGAGCCGCTGTGCCGCGCTCCGCCAGTTCACGCATGATACTCACCAAGCTGAGATGGCGAGTTTCTCCCGTGCTGTCGACGAGCCGCACCGTCGCCTCCCCGTTTTTGGACACGGCAAAAAATCCGTTACTCCAATCCGGCACGCAATACAACTCCGCAGAGTCGGCGGCGGACCAGTTCTTCACTTTGCGCCGAATCGGTTGGTTCCTTCGGTGGGGCATGCAGCGATATATACCACTTTTCCCCCTCTCTTGCAAGCTTAACCAACTTGCCGAACAAATCTGGGGTCTGCGTCAAAATTGCTGGTATGATACTGGAAACGACACGGAACAAAGGATACTCCCTTGAGCTACCACCACACCTGCCCCAATAAAATTTTCGAAAATCGCTGCCACGCTAATCCCTATGCGGGTTACACCCGCTCTGCGTACGGAGGGGGCTTCAATATCAGAGGGGCATGGATTCGGTCGGTCTCCACACATTGTTTCGGCTTTGCTTCCTCCACTTCCATCTGCGCAACCTTGTCGCTCCTGACTTCTATACTTCGTACCTCGTGCCCCTCCCCGTTTCCCTGCCGCAACGTCATCGCCCACCACTAAGCCTTTAATTTATTTGGGACGGCTGTGGAAAGCTACACGTGTGCGCTTCGTTCGCCTTGCGTTTTCTGCGCCCGGTGGTATACTCCTCTCATCATGGTGCCGCAACCTCCCCCTTCTGTATCCGCGCGTATAGAAAAGGAGAAGCAGGTATCGTTGCAGGCGGGAGAGCGTATCAGCCGGATTTACAATGCGCTGCTTGCCCGCTGCCCGGAGCCGCTCAGCGACGGCGTGCTGCAGCAGCTCAACCGCCTCTGCGTGCGGCTGGTGTTTTGTTTGTATGCGGAAGACGCGGGGCTCTTTACCAAGGGACAGTTCCTAGATTATCTGCGCAGCTCGTCCGATGCGACCGGCAAAAGTGCTCTTCTACTCAAACTCTTTCGTGCCCTCAATGAGTCGTCCGCACAGCGAGACCCCTGCGATGCCTCCCTCTACGCCTTCCCGCAGGTGAATGGCGGACTGTTCGAGGGCGTGGAGAAGGACTACATGCCGCTGTTTGATACTGAGCTCTGCGCCCTCATCGAGGACGAAGCTGCCGCCGGGTTTAACTGGACGGACATCTCACCGACCATCTTCGGCGGACTCTTCGAGAGTACTATCAACCCGAAAACGCGGCGCATGGGGGGTATTCATTACACCTCCGTGGAGAATATCCACAAGGTGATTGACCCGCTGTTCTTGGACGCGCTGAAAGCTGAGCTTGCCGCCATTCTCGCGAAGAAGGAGAAGTCCGGCACAGCGCGTGCGTGGGAACTGAAAGCCTTTTGCAAGAAACTGGCTTCCCTCACCTTCCTCGACCCCGCATGCGGGTCAGGGAACTTCCTTACTGAGACATTTATCTCGCTGCGGCGTCTGGAGAATGAAGCCCTGCAGAACCTCGCCGATGGTCAAGGGACACTCGACCCCGGCGCACTCGTCTCCATCAACCAATTCTACGGGATTGAGATTAATGACTTTGTGGCAGCAGTGGCGAAAACGGCACTCCGGATAGCCGCCGCGCAGATGAAGAAGGAGACGCAGGAGTTCACCACGAAAGAGCTATCGGACTTCCTGCCGCCGGAAAGCTACGACAACATCCGCAAAGCCAATGCCCTCGCCGTAGATTGGTTGGGAAACGTACCGGGGCGACACCTCGACTACATCATCGGCAACCCGCCATTCGTGGGTTACTCCCACAAGACCCCGGCACAAAGAGACGACATGCGACGCACACTCGGACACCTCCGTGCGTGGGGGAAAATCGACTACGTGGGGGCTTGGTTCTACAGGGCAGCTCAGCTCATGCGGGAGAACCCCACCGCGCAGGCTGCCTTCGTCGCCACCAACTCCATCGTGCAAGGCGAACAGGCATCCTCCCTGTGGAAACCGCTCATGACTGAGCTCGGTGCCCACATCCCCTTTGCCTATCGCACCTTCAAGTGGACTAACGAAACTGACGATATGGCAGTCGTGCACTGCGTCATCGTTGCTCTCTCTGCTCGGAAACCCACCCATTGCACCATTTTCGATGAGACCGGCACCCCGTGCCGAGCCACCCAAATCAACAACTACCTCATGGACGCCCCGCGCGTGTTCGTGGAACATCGCACTCGTCCGCTCTGTGAAGTTCCGGGCATGACCACGGGCAGTAGACCTGCCGACGGGGGGTACCTTCTTATTGAAGCTGAGGACTACGATGACTTCGTCGCCCATGAACCGCGCGCCAAAGACTTCATTCGTCCCTTCATGGGTGCGGACGAGCTCATCAAGGGCAAGAAGCGTTATTGTCTCTGGCTCGTGGATATCCCACCCGACGTCCTTCACTCCATGCCCTTCGTGTTGCATCGCACCGAACAAGTGAAGGCGTTTCGTCTCAGAAGCACCAAAGCAGCAACTCGCGAATGCGCGGACTCCCCCGCCCTCTTCCAAGAGATCAGGCAGCCGCACGTCGGCTACCTCGCCATCCCCGAAGTTTCATCCTCGAGGAGGGAATACGTCCCTATCGCGCTTCTTTCTGCAAACATTATCCCATCAAATAAACTTCACATCATCCCCGATGCCGACATCTACCATTTCGGCATCCTCACCTCCGCCATGCACATGGCGTGGATGCGTGCCGTAGCCGGTCGCTTAGGTATAGGTTACCAATACTCTGCTTCCATCGTCTACAACAACTTTCCTTGGCCGAAGTCCACAGATACCCAACGGGCACAAGTTGAAACCCGTGCGCGAGTCGTGCTCGCTGCCCGGGCACAATACCCCGACAGCACCCTTGCCGAGCTCTACGACCCGCTGCACATGCCGCCGGAGCTCCGCCGCGCGCACCAAGCCCTCGACTCTGCGGTGGATGCCGCCTACGGACGCAAATTTGCGAACGAAGTCGCAAGAGTTGCGCATCTCTTCACACTATATCAAAGCATCGTCCGCCCAGAAACGACAGACACAACGGCATCCGGCAGGGGCAAATGACGTATTTCGCTTCTCCGGTACACCCCCACGTGCCGACGCACATCGTACCTTGTGCTCGCATCGTGCCTGAAGCGGCGTTGCCGGGGAAAATGCCGCAGGTCAGCACCCCGCAACGACTTTCTGCATAGCATCCATCTGGTGTTCAATGGACTCCACGAGGGCGATCTGCGTGCGTGTGCGGTCGAGGTTGTGCTCGGGGCGGTGTATTTTGAAATAGGTATCGCCGACGAGATAATCGGTGAGGAAGCGCATGCCGCACTCCATGGTCAGGAGCTTCCCGGAGAAGGGCAACAACTCTTTTTCGAGGGGGGTGAGGAACGTTGCGGCTTCGCAATAACCCTTCGCCAAGGCCTCAAAATACTCCATACGCATCGTCACCAAACTTGTATTTTTTTCATCTTCAGCGGCCGGCGAGGTCGATGTACGGATCATATCCCCGAAGTCATACAGGGAACTGCCGGGCATCGTGGTGTCCAAATCAATGACGCAGATTCCCTCCCCGGTCACATCATCCAGCATCACATTATTCAGCTTGGTGTCGTTGTGGGTCACTCGAATGGGGAGCTCCCCCGTAGCTAAGTAATTGACTACCTTGTGGCAATCCGACTCGCGTGCTAAGAACCAGTCAATTTCTTTCCGCACACCCTTTGCTCGCCCGATGGGGTCTGCCGCCACAGCAGAGCAGAAAGTCTCAAAGCGTTTCGTCGTGTTGTGGAAGTCCGGTATCGTCTCAAAAAGCGGTCCACCGGGCAGGTCGGTCCCCAATTTCTGGAAGTTCCCGAAAGCACGCGCCACCTCCACACATTGCTCCGGCGTCTCTATCATGTCGTACGTGCGCGCACGGTCAATAAAGGTGTAGACACGCCATACGTTGCCCTCGACATCCTGCGCAAAGGGTCTTCCGTCCTTGGCAGGTACCAGCGTCAGCGTCCGCCGGTAGGCATCTTTGCAGCCCTCCTCCTGCAGCACGCGCAAGGCCTCGTTTGTTACACGCAGTACATTCTGCATCAAGGGTATCGGCTGCTTAAAGACACTGCTGTTGACGCGTTGGAGGATGTAATTCACGCGCAGTCCCGCTTGGTCCACCACAATGCAGTACGTGTCATTGATATGACCGGAGCCGTACGGAACACCGTACACAAAGTCGGCCCGCAGTTCGAACAATTCGGAAATAGCTTTCAGGTTGTACATAGTAGTAGGAGGGTTCAGAGTTGAGCGGGGTAGACGCCCTGCTGCACAAGCTTTGCAATACTCGCGACCACGGCGGCTTTATCACTCGGGTAGGTCACCCCCAGCCAAGTCGCTGTGGTGCGAATGACCCGGCAGTCGGCATTCCCACTGCGGATAAACTCGTCGACCGCCGTCGGAATATAACATTCACTCTTCAGTTCACTGCCGTGTTCGCTCATAAACCGCACGAAATGTGCCCCGACGTGTCCGATAAATTCGGGGGGAAAGAGCCAAAAGTTCATGGAAACGAGTTCCTCCGGGTCTACTTCTTTGCGCTGTCCGGTCAAGTTATCGCCTCGGCACACTCCATCCTCTTCCCTCATGATCTTCGTGTACTCTTCCACGCTGTCCAAGAATCCCTCACGTATCCCGCATATCCCGCGATTGACGTCCCCGTGGTCACTCAGGGTATTCTTGAGCGGGTATCCGATCATCCCGTAGTGCGCTTTCGTGCTGCCGTCCTCCGGGGCTGTCAGGAAGTCTGCCGCTCGCCGAAAGGCATCCGCTCCATAAAAATCATCCGCATTCACTACGGCGAAGGGCTCATGCACTACATGCCGCGACGCCAGCACTGCGTGCGCTGTCCCCCACGGCTTAACTCGACCCTCCGGCACACTGTACCCCTCCGGCAAATCATCCAAACCTTGAAAGGCATAATCCACGGCAATTTTTCCCGCAAAACGCGCCCCCACTTGGCTCTTAAAGGCTTCTTCAAAGTCCTTCCGGATCACGAAGACCACCTTCCCGAATCCGGCACGCATCGCATCGTACACCGAGTAGTCGAGTATCACTTCCCCATGGGGTCCCATCGGGTCCAGCTGTTTCAGCCCACCATAGCGACTCCCCATCCCTGCCGCAAGTATCAAGAGCGTCGGTTTCATGTTTTGCATCTTACCATGTTTCCCTTCCCTTGGCAAGTGCGAATCAACAACGAACCACATCTGTTCACAGTCGTCCCAAGAAAAATACGAGCTTCGTGGTGAGCGATGACTTTGCGGCAGGAAGACGCGGGGGAATGGAAGTACGAGGTACGAAGTACGAAGTGAAGGAGTTAGGCGCAACGGAGTTGCGCAGGAGAGTAGGAAGGAAGCAACACCACAACGATGTGAGGAGAATAAATCAGGGTACTCGTGGGGTTGAAGCCCCCTTGGTACGCAGAGCGTCTGTAACCCACATGGAGATTGGCATCGCAGCGTTTTTCGAGAATTTTATTGGGACAGGTATGACATCTGTTCACAGCCGTCCCAAGAAAAATACGAGCTTCGTGGTGAGCGATGACTTTGCGGCAGGGAAACGCGAGGGCGATCAAGTACGAGGTGAAGGAGACACTACTGACCATCACACACCGTGTCTAGCCACAGCCGCACTACCTCAACACTCTCACCACACACGCCACTTCCCGCACACCACCGTCGCCTACCGCATCCGTCACTCCCCGGTTTTGCTACTTCGTACTTCCTCAATATCCCATTTTTGATGCGATATTGGGGAGAGGGCAGGCATGGAGCAGAGCTTGTATACGCTCGTACCATCTGTTGTCGGGGTAGATTTTGTCGAGCATCACGCGGCAAATGGCAATGACTGCGGCGGTGCCGGTGGGCGATGTAGGCAATGGTCCGGGGTAGATATTGGCGAGGTCCCGGTAAACACCGACCTTCAGTATCGGAGTAAAAATATGGTTCTTTTCGACGCGTCCCCATAAGCGGTTCCAGACGCGATTTTGATGAGCACATTGGTTGCGCACCTGATGCAGCAGGGTGACGGAAGAGGTGAACAAGGGCGTAGAAGAAAAACCGAACTCCTGAGCAAGTTCATCGACATATTTTTTCCGCAGACCACGCGACACCAACGTGTTGAGTGCGCCGAAGGTTACATGCTCCATAAAGACCCAGATGGGCAAAAACTGCACCTTCGTGATCCTCAATTTATTGCGGTAGTAAAGTGCTGATTCAGTCTGACTCGTGTCATACAACTTCTGCACCTTGCTGACGAAGTCTCCGAACAAAGAATTGGAATCGATCAGCGACGAGCCATATTTTTCCTGCATTGGGGAAGGTAAATACGGCACGGTAACCTCCCCCGCTACGAGGACGTCTTCCATGCTCGATGATTTTGAAGCGGGTCTCCTGCGAATCTTCCTGAATCTCCTTTCAAAGTGTCGGATGATAAATTGGGGATTGATGCACGAACGATTTTGACGTACGAGCAGCTCGATGATCGCCTCACGCAGGGCAATTTCTATGATGGACACAGCTTCGAAGAGCAGGAGTCTCAACTTGCGGTCAAAGTGGTATAAATCGCATACATCCTCCCAGTACGTACCGGGCATGAACGTTCTAGCTTTTTTCTCGGGCGTGATCGATATCCTAGCGTTGTACCAATAGTCCGCTAAGCGGTAATAATTAACGTACTTTAGAGTGTTGCATATCCTCAGTGCGAGTTCCGTGTTGGACAAGCCGCTTCTGCTTCGCATGCCACGGGCGATGACTAACTGAGCTAATTCATAATGTGTCCTTGTTCTCATATCTCCTTGTTCTCATATCTCTGCCCCCCCCCCCCCAAAAAAAAGTGGCCCTTAACAGGTTTCCCCGCGCCGGGCCGGATTACGTGGCTTTTTTCACTGAGACAGCGGCACTCCTTTCAGAGCACACCACTTGGCACCGACGAAGCTAGCATATCTCGCATGCCTAGTCAAGTCTTTTTTAAATTTTATTCTATTTTTTTAGATTTTCTTCCACGTCCCCCACATCTGTCCCAAGAAAAATACGAGCTTCGTGGTGGGCGATGACTTTGCGGCAGGAAGACGCGGGGAAATGGAGGTACGAAGTGAAGGAGTTAGGCGCAACAGGGGTTGCGCAGGTGAGTTGGGAGGAAGCGAGGTGGGAATAACGCGTAGAGGTCAAATCTATGCACCCGAGAGGATGATACCCCTCGCGCTCCTTCCTAGCTCTGTACTTCAACTATTTTGTCGTTCCCTGTGCAGTCTTTTTGAGTCGAGCGAGCAGATCAATGCAGTGTTTCTGGCGTGGGGAGACATGTTTGTGGCGGGCGAGGAGGCGGGACATTTGGTCATCGGCGACTTGCAGCCACGCGAGGGCTTGGTCTTTCATGCCACGCTCGAGGGCATCGTCGGCGGAGAGAGCGAGAGATTCGACGTAAGAAAAGCGGAGCTCGTCCGGGCAGCGGTCTATGGTGTCTACACGCGATTGGAGCATGGAGCGAGCCTCCGCCAATTCGGAGGCTGCTTGGGCTTTGCGGCGACCGGAGCGTCTGTGGGCAACAGCCTGTAGGCAAAGGGCTGCGGCGCGGACAGAGAGATAATCCTTGTTATCCGGTTCGTTCGCAAACAGGGCATCGGCTTGTTCCGTGAGAATACGGCAGCAATTCACCGCTTCATTCGGTTTATTTTGGCGCAGCAGCAGGTCAGCCTTGGCAGCGAGGGCGCGGCATTCCAAGAAGACGTATTCCGTGTTATCGGCATCGAGACCACGGAGATCATGTACGACCTTAATGTACTCGTCAAAGAGCTCACTGGAGCGTTGACTCTTGACAGCTGTGCGCCGGGAGTCCCTTTCATCGAGTGCTTCAAAGAAAAAGAGTTCACCGGCATGGTAGAGGACACGTGCCAGTCCGCGCTTAAAAGACAGGCGATAGGGATAATTATCAGTGAGATCTGTATAGACTTTGAGAGCTTCAGCCAAATATGACTCAGCCGCTTGGAAGTCGCCGATGTCCTTGGCATAGCGACCGCAGTAGTAAAGTGAAGAAGCCAAACCGGCAGATGAAGCGAGGTGGCGGGGAAAATGCTTTACCTGCTCTCGGAAAAGCGTGAGCACGCGATTGAGCAGGTTCTCGCGGGCATCATCGTCATATTCGTCTCGGCGGAGGGAGAAGTCTAGGCTCAATGCCTCACCGAGGGCACTGCCATAGTCAGGGTTATCCGGGAACTTGCGGTGAAGGGATGCGAGCAACCGCACCGCAGATGTTGCGTGCCCCGAGCCTTCACGATAGCGCGCCATGCGCACGGAGAGGTCTGCCAGTTGGAGGTGCGTCCGCGACAGCTCATAACGGAAGCGTTGGTCATCCGGCTCTCTGCTGCTGATGAGAGATTCCAAGGATTCAGCGTGGTGGAGAGCCTTCTCCGCCTCATTTAACTGCCCGAGTGCCATGTAGTTGCAACCTATATTGAACCACGCGGCAGCCATAGCGCGATCGAGACGGGTATATCGCCCCTCCGGCATATTCTGCAGGGCTGCCAGATATTTTTGCAACCCGGAGCTGAGACGCCGCCGGAGGTTGCCCGAGCCCGGTAGGTCGACGAGCTCGGTGCTGAAGTCGTACAGAATCTGTTCCGTAAAGTTCAGACCGCTGCTGTACGCCATGCGCACTTGGCTGCGCTCCCAAAGCGCGTAAATAACCAAGCCTCCCACCACGAGCAATACGAGGAGGAGCAAAGCCGCAGCAGCTCTCAATTTTTTGATGAGGTGCGGGGGGAGAGACCTGCGGTCTTGCTCGAGACTCTCGCGCCAAGCAGTTGCATTCTCCCAGCGATCCGCTTGGTCGAACTCTAAGGCACGGTCGATGCCTTCCAGAAACACGGTTCCGTAGAGGTCCTGAAGTTCCGGACGCTTGGCGAGGGGTTTGTAGGGGTCCGTGACGGAGAGGGCACGCATTTCCGCTCTCGGCGGCATGAGGTGCGAGATCAGGAAATAAAACGAGACCCCGAGCGCGTAAATATCCGTGCGCTGGCTCAGAGCTTGGCTCATTTGTTCATCCGAACGGGCGCAGCCTTGCTCCGGCGCACAAAAATCCGGGGTATACATATTGGTGAAGACCCGCCCGGGCTGAAGTTGCCGCGCAGAGCCGAAGTCCAGCAGCACTGCCTGTCCGTTCTTTGTGATAAGGATATTTTCCGGTTTAATATCTCGGTGAACGATTTTGTGTTGTTCGAGGTATTCGAGCGAGCGGAGCAACGAAAGGAGGATGCGACGCAAGCGAGCGGCATCCTGTCGTTTGTGGGCAAGATTGAGTGATATTTTTTCAGGCACTCGCAGGATGGTCCCCGAAATAAAGGGCATCACGTAATATGCCGTATCGTTTGCCTCGAAAGAATCGATAATGGGGACAATGCCCGGATATTCCAGAGCCTGAAGTACCGTGATTTCCTCCAAAAACTCGCTCATGGAAGCTTCGAATCGTGCTTCCGCTTTCGGGGAGGGGAAGGAAACATCCATGCTTCCCGGCTCGCGCGTCGCCATCCCCAGCGGCATGTGCTCTTTGATGACGACCAGATTGCCCTTAATATTATTCCTCGCCTGATAGGTGATGCCGTAACCGCCGTGCCCCATCAGGGAGAGAATAGTGTAGTGTCCGACGACAGTCTTGATGGGGAGAGGAGCGCGCGCGTCAT
>CAYRJI010000063.1:0-12105 GCA_964424645.1 uncultured Akkermansia sp.
GCGAGATTTGCTTGGGCTAGGTCTAACTCCGCTTGGAAGGTCGCCGGATCGATGCGGAAGAGTACATCGCCCTCGTGCACATAGCTTCCGTTGGTGTAATCTCGGCTGAGTAGGAAACCACTCACACGTGGATGCAGGTCTGTATCCTGAATTCCGCGCAGGTAACCGAACCACACTTCTGTGTCTGTCACCTCTTGCTGGGTGATGGGGAAGGTTAACACTTCCGGCGGTGCTTCCGCAACTTGCTCTTTTTTCGGACCGCAACCCGACAACATGAATGCTAGGAGCAGCCCGGCAACAAACTGCACTGAATGACAGTGCCGCTTGAGCCATTTCTCGCTTCGTCTCTTCTCTATTTGCATGATCTGAGTATGATGTAAATGAAAAAAATAACGACCGCAAACACCCATGCCCCCGGTCCGCTCTTCTCTTCGGGAATATCGCTGTCATTGTTTCTGAGTGGCGCACGTCCCCGGGGTTCGCGCCACGTTCTCTCACGCGAATCATCGGCAGTCGTTTGGGAGGGCGCGTGCTCCCGCCGCAGGGGCTTCGATTCAGACTCACGGCGGTTCTGCACCAGGGGAGGGGCAGGTTTACTCGCCGCCGGAGGAGTCGTCGGCTTCGGACTGGGGAAAGATTGCGACCACGACGTGATGGACTGCTGCGGGAGGGTGGAAACGGAATGCACTCGCTGTGCAAATTCCTGAGCTCGCGCTTCCTGCTGCTGCACCATGGACTGCAACTTAGCCGTGAGATTCCGAGATAGCTCATCGAGAGTCTTTCTCTGACTCGCCAAGCCATCTTCGACATCCCCGGCTGTATGCTCACCCTCCCAAGGCGCACGGTGCGGCTGTTGCAGTTTGTCGGACATGGTTTTAATTGTTAGGAGGCTCCTGCTGCTCCTTTTGAACTTTCATCATGCGCAACACGTAGGAAATGACTTTCTGGCGGTCGCCGTGTGTCCCCCAAACCACGTAAAGGAAATCTGCGGGGTGAATATCGCCGTGCTCACGCAGGAAAGCACGGTCTTTGGCGCAATAATACATCATGCCGGATGGCAGAGTGCCGTAAAGTTTAGCCTCTGCTTTGCGAATCATGCGCGGCAGATAGGCTATGTCCTGCAACTTTTCTTCCTCGCGTGGAAAGTCAGAGTCGTGCAATTGAGCAGAGCCAACGATGCCCCTCTGCACCGTCAGGAAAAAGGACCTACGCGCCGCAGCAATGAGGAGGATGGTGCTCGGACCGGGATCGCCCAGCTGGGCGTATTCCTGCACATAGCCGAACATTTCCTGCGGAGTGTAACCGATGCTTCCCAGCAATTCACGCTCATGCTGTAACACAAAGCGTTCACCCTGACCGACCGCCTGTTCATGATAGCGAGCTACCATCTCAGTGAACATACTCATGAACTTGTCGTTCCACTCCATGGGCACAGTATAATACGACATCCGCGCATTGGCAAGCAAGAACCGCTGCCCACGCCGCATCCGCCACGGCAAAAATGAACACTTCCCTTCTAACCTTTTCTCTTTCAGATGTTCGCAACTTTGATTATGGCGTGGGGATAAGTTGATATACGGAGGGAAAGACGGCTGCGCTTCTAACATCCCGCTTGTAATTTCTGCTTTGCGTGCATACATTACATAGCAGAACCAGCGCACAGACTCAGAAGAGTTGCGGGTATGATTTGAGCGCGAGGGAGTGAGAAAGAGCACGAATGGTCGCACTGTCCTCTGCCAGCAGGGCTTTCTGCGCCATTGCCCGACACTCTTGGTAGTTGAGATGGCGAATAGCTACGCGCACCAATGGCAGCAGGTGAGTACCGACAGAGAACTCTGTGGCACCCAAACCAACGAGTAGGGGGACTAGGCTGATGTCACCCCCCATTTCACCACAAACGGTCGTGGGGATGCCCGCCTCGATCGTGCGTGCCATCATGCGCACCACGCCCGGATGAGTCACTCGGAACATAGGGGCAACGCGATAGTTCACGCGGTCCACCGCAATGGTATATTGGGTGAGGTCATTGGTGCCCACGGAGAAAAAGTCGACGTATTTGGCGAGCACGTCAGCCATCATAGCCGCCCCGGGCACCTCGATCATGATGCCAACGCGCATTTTTTCGTCGAAAGCTTGGTTGCAGGAGCGTAACTCCTCACGGCAAGCACGGAGTAAATCCAAGGCGTTGCGTACCTCGGTGATGCCCGACACCATCGGGAACATGATGCCGACGCGACCATGGGCTGAAGCGCGCAATACGGCGCGCAGCTGTTGTTTGAAGATGGAGGGACGACTCAGAGACACACGAATGCCACGCCACCCGAGAGCAGGGTTATCCTCCTTCTCAGAAAGGGTTTCGAAAGGCAGCTTATCGCCCCCGGCATCCAGTGTGCGAAAGATGACTTCATGAGGGGCGCAGACTTCCACCAAACTTCGATAATGCTCGTACTGGGCGTCCTCATCGGGCATCTGTTGACCATCGGTTCCGAGCAAGAAAAACTCCGTACGATAGAGACCGACACCCTCCGCACCGGATTCTAGGATGGAGTTGAATTCGTGCATGAACTCTACGTTCGCCGCCAAGCGGATGTGCCGTCCGTCCAAGGTATCCGTTGGTAGATCACGCATTTGCACGATCTCGCGGTACGCCTTTTCGCGCTCGTCACGCAGGGTGCTGTACCTCTCACGCGTCTCGGCGGAGGGGTTGATGATAAGCACGCCGTCGTAGCCATCCAAAATAGCGGGGCTGCCGGAACGGGAATCCATGACGAGGCGAGGCACGGCGACTACGGCAGGCAAACCCAAGGAGCGAGCTAAGATAGCCGTATGCGACATTGCGGAACCCGTCTCAGTCACGAACCCGAGTACACGGCTTTTATCCAAATCCGCCGTATCTCCCGGGGTGAGCTCGTAAGCAGCCAAGATATAACTACCTTGTGCATCCACAGAGGTACGCGTGGGGGACTGACCCGGTTTGAGGTTGCGCAGCACCCTCTGCAAGACGTCGCGAATATCCAGAACGCGCGAGCGCAGGTATGCATCGTCCACCGTGCGCATTGCCTCCATGAAATTCTGGACCACAGCATAGTACACAGAATCGATATTTTGCAAACGCGCGGGAAGCTCTCTTTCGAGTTTACTGAGAATGGTAGGATCGCGCAGGAAAAGGAGGTGGGCATCGAAAATGGCGGCTTCGGTAGCACCGGATATGTGCTCTACACGATCCTTGAGGGAACGGAGCTCGGTCTCTGTGCGAGAGAGAGCGAGCTCAAACCGCTCCCATTCACCGGCGATGTCCTGTCGTTCAATGGACCACATCGGCGGGGCGGCACAGTCCCGCGCCTCCACTCGAAGGGTACCCATGGCGATGCCGGGGGAAACCGGCAGTCCCGTCAGGCGTTGTTCTGCGCACTCGTCCATGACCGGAGCGGGGGAATGTACATGCACACAGGGGGAAGTCACTGACGAGGACGTCAGTTTTCACCAAACTTATCCGCCACCAACTGCGCCAGAGCCGCTACCACCTCCGCTTCATCTTCTCCCTCTGCCGTTACAGTAATTTCCGCCCCACAGCCCACAGCAAGCATCATGAGCCCCATAATGCTCTTACCGTCCACCCGTTCTTCATCTTTTTCCACCGTCACATCCGACTTAAAACGACTCGCCACCCGGACAAACTGCGCGGCCGGGCGTGCATGGATGCCAAGTTTATTCAGAATGGTGATTTTCTTTGTGATCATGGTGACTACGAATTGAAGTGCTCCTTGCTGCCCCCATTATACGAAAAAACGAGCCATTTTCCAGCTTTTTTCACCGTCATTCTGTCATTTACCCAAAAAACATGCGGTGCCAGCAGTCTGCATACTCTCCGATAGTGCCTACAGTGAATGATGAACGATACCAAGCCCGATTGAATTCTGCCGTGCACGCGGGACAGCGCGAATCAACAAGCGGCTCCGGCAGAGCGAGCTTGTTCTATTACCTCCGGTTTGTTGCGGATATCGCCGACCTGCCACGCACCGATGCCGTAGATAGTTTCCGCGATATCCGGTTCCTCCATGCATCCCATGAAGCCCATGAAGTCGCCCACGGCATGCTGCATACTTGCCCTGTCATCCTCTGCCGCCGTGATGATGAGTTGCCATTTCTTGCCCGCGAAGCCGTGGTAGGGATAGAGCGGCAGGGTACGGTCGATGAAGTTCTTCATACGCCCGCAAAGTGTGAAAAAGTACACCGGACTTGCCAGCACAATGACATCCGCCGCCTTCAGCTTGGGCAACAGTGCCGCCATGTCGTCCCGCTGCGCACATTGACCCGTCTTCCCGCACGCATAACACCCCAAACACGGTTCGAGATGTAGTGCCGCAAGCCGTACCTCTTCCACCTCGTGCCCGGCTCCCTTTGCCCCTTCAGCATACGCGTCGCACAGGATTTCGGAGTTCCCTCCCCTGCGCGCGCTCGACGAAATAATAAGTACCTTCTTTTTCATGGTCGTCCACCGTATGTAACTCCGTCATTATACGCGACAAACCCGCCGCCCGCAAGTACGAAATGAGGCGTGTGTGGTGGGCAATCGCCATCGCCCGCCACTAACCGTTTAATTTGACCGGGACAGAGATGGACTCATGTGCTTCCGGTGGGCGAAGATGGTGGAAACGGCGGGGAGGGCGAGGAGGTTGAGGAGAGTGGCACTGATGAGACCGCCGAGTTGAACAATGGCGAGGGGAGCGAGGAGTTCGCCGCCGGGCTGGTGCCGTGCCCAAACGAGGGGGAGGAGACCGAGGATCGTGGTCAGGGATGTCATCATGATGGGGATGACTCGTTCGAGGGATCCGGTGCGAATGGCTTGTTCCGGCGGGATACCTTCCTTTTCCAGAGAGCGGTAGCGGTTAATGAGGATGAGCCCGGATCGGATAGCAAAGCCGACGACAGTGATGAACCCGACCAACGAACTCACGGAAAGTATGGGCGGAATGTAATGACCGGTGAAGAGGGAAGAAAGCGTATCCGGCGAGGCGAGAAAAACGGCGAGGATGCCGCCGACAAGGCAAAGTGGGATGTTGATGAGCGTGATGAGTGCGCGCTTGATGCCGCCCAAGGAGCTCGCGAGCAGGAGCACAATGAGACCGCAGACGACGCCCCCCAAGATGTAGAGCCGGGACTCGGCCTCTTCTCGGCTTTTGATGACACCGGCGTAGTCCACACGGCATCCAAGCTCGTGCATGGCGGGTTCCAACTGACGGCGACAGGCGCGGGCAAGGTCGCCGAGGTTTGACTCCGGGGACGGGTTGCAGGAAATCATGGCTTTGCGCATGGAATTATCCCGCAGAATGAGGTTGGTTACTTCCTCACGGTAAACTTGAGCGGCATCGCCGAGGCGCAGGGCTTTGCCACCCGGAGCAACGAGTTGCAGGTTCCGCACATCATCGACGCTGCAACGCAGTCGAGGATCGAGGCGCAAAACGACATTCCAGTGGTCGAGATTGTGAACTATTTCCCCTACTCGGAGACCATTGAGAGCGGCGGAGACCTGCTGGGCGGCGTCGGCAATGCTCAATCCGTAGGTGGCGAGAATTTCGCGATTGTAATCGATGCGGATGGAATCCACCATAACTTCGCGATTGGCGCGAGCATCCGCGACCTCCGGCATGGAGTTGAGTATCTCGGCAGCACGAGCGGCGGCAGCGCGGATGTTGGCGAGCTCCGTGCCGTAGATGTTGATGGCTATTTCCGAGTTGGAACCCGAGAGTGCCGAGCTGATGCGGTGCGCTAGGGGAAAGCCGATCATGCCGGATGCTCCGGGAATGTGCCGGAGGAGTGAACGGATGGTATGCCGGATGGGTGGTTGGTCCCGTGCCAAATCCACACGCACGAGCAACTCGGACGCACTGACCGGCTCCGCGTGCTCGTCGTTTTCGGCGCGACCGGTACGCTGGGTAACACTGCGCACTCCGGGAATTCGCTGTATCTCCTGCATCACCTGCCGTGAAATGCGCTCCGTCTCTGCCAGTGACGTGCCGGGGGCGGTGTTGACAAAGACCGTGTAGCAATCTTCGTTGAATGGCGGTAAGAAACTTGTACCGAAAGTAGAGGCGAGCACGAGTGAGGCGAGGGTGACGAGCATGAGTGCTCCGGTCACAAGCTTCGGATAGCGCATGCAGACGCGCAGGATGGGGGCGTACAGTCGCTTAATAAACCGGGCGGTAATCGAATCTCCGTCACCGGTATGCTTTCCCGGCTTAAAACACATCAGACAGAGCACGGGCACCAAGGTAAGGGCAACCAACAGCGAGATGGACATGGCGAGCATGTACGAAATGCCCAAGGGTCGGTAAAATTGACCTTCCAGACCACTCAAAAAGAGGACGGGCGAAAAAACCAGCAGGATAATCACCGAGGAATAACTGATCGAACTGACAATTTCGCCCTTGCTTTTCATGAGGACGTGGATGCGCGTCTTGTGTTGTTCGTGCGGTAGTGCGGCATTTTGATTGAGACTGCGCCAAGCGATTTCCACGAATATGATGGCGTTGTCTACCACATCGCCGACGGCTACGGCGAGCCCTCCCAACGTCATGATATTCACCGCTAAACCGAAGAGTGGGAAACATGCCATGCCCAGCAACACCGAGAGCGGCATCGTCAACAGCGTGATGAGGGCTGTGCGCACGTTGAGCAGTGTAACCACGATGACGAGCATGACCACCACTGCCGTCAGCAACAGGGTGCGCTCGCCGTTCTCCAAGGAGAGGGTGATAAAATCCGCTTGGCGATAAGCTTCCGGATGGAGATGCATACCGTGAGGGAGCTCACTGAGGGCAAAGTCACGGACGGCGGCATCCACGCGGGAGGTGAGCTGTAAGGTATTTGCCCCGGGAACTTTTTGCACGGAGAGGATCACGGCGTCCTGCCCGTCGAATCCGGCGTTTCCCCGACGGGGTGCTCCGTCGATGGAAACACGAGCCACATCTTCCACGCGGAGGGTGCCATCGGGACGTCCGAGGAGCGGAGCGCGGCGGAGGTGATCCAAGGTAAGGGCTCGGGTTGCCTGCTGAACGGGGAGCTCCTGCCCGGCGACGTCTTCGAGGTAACCGGCGGGGTCGGTACTTTGGGCAGCAGTCAGTGCTTCCTTGAGACCGGCGAGGGTGGTCCGCGTCTGTCGCAGCTTTTCCGGATCATAGAGCACTTGATATTCCGGGAGTCGTCCGCCGAGCACTGTGACCTGTCCCACGCCCGGGACAGCCAGCAAGGCGTTGCGCAAACGGAACTCCGCTACTCGGCGTAATTCCAGCGGGCTCACCCCCTCATCCCCGGTGAGGGCAATGAGCATGATTTCTCCGGTGAGTGACACGATGGGCGCGAGCTCTGTCTTTGCCTGCGGCGGCAGGGTATTGCGAACCACGGCAAGCCGCTCCGAGACAATTTGGCGGGCGCGATACACGTCGGTGTCCCAATCGAAGTCGACCCACACGAAGGAGAGTCCGCCGCCGGAAGATGTGCGCACCTCTTTCACCCCAGAGGTACCACGCAAGGCGGATTCTAGGGGGATGGAGATGTATTGTTCGACCTCCTCGGCACTCAGCCCGCTCGCCTCCGTTTGGATGGTGACGCGTGGGACTTTCAGCTCCGGAAAAACATCGACCGGCAGCCGCAGTACGCCGAGCAAACTGAGAACTGCCAGCACCACGGTAAGCACCAGCACAACCCCGCGATTCCTCAAACAAAATGAAACGAGAAGATTCATGATTCATGCTCGACGTGCTCGTCATCACCTTCGTGGAATTTGCCGTCGGCGTGAAAATGTCCGGCTTTCTTGCTTTCTCCCGCTCGCGGCAGGTTGTATTTGAGCTCGTAGCCGCCCTTCACGACGATGACCTGCCCGGGACGAAGCCCTCGGACGGGGGTCATGCCCCGGCGACTCTCCCTTGCACGAACTTTTACCATGGCATATTCGCCTTCTCGTATCTCCACGAATACGACGTCATCGGTGCCGACTCTCACCACGGCGGAATCCGGAATGCTCACGCTGTCATCCGTGCCCGGCGTGCTATACACGTCCATGCGGCACAATTGACCCGCACGCGCCCCCGGCGGTAAGGCTTCCGGGGTAAAGTAGAGACGCCGTGTCTGCGTGGCGGCATCCACCTGCTCCGCCAATCGCCACGTCCCCTTCAATGCCACATTTTCGCGTCCCACCGGCAAGTAGGCTCGGACTTCTCCGATGTTCGGTACGTCCGCCGCGTAAAGAGAGCCCACGATCTCCATGGCTGAGGCGTCGCTCATGGTAATGACGGGATCCCCCTGCTCTCCCCAGCTGTTTTGCGCGACACCGACATTGTGCACGACGCCGTCGGTATGGGCACGTACGGTGAGCAAGGGGACTCCGTCCTCTTCCGACTCCTGCGCGTCCATGGCGAGGGATTTCAGACGGGTACGAGATGTTTGCAGGTCACTCTCCAGCTGGTGAGCCTCCGCCGATTTGAAGCTAAGTTGAGCTTCCAATTCACTGTTGCGGGCACCGGCTTCCGCGAGTCGGGCAATACGGGCGCGCATGACTTGCATCTCTGTCCGGCAACGCTCGAGACTGGCTTGTATGCTCTTTGCCGCCACCACTTGGTCCGCGTAGCCGGGGGATGTGAGTGTGTAGAGCACATCGCCCTTTTTCACACTCTGTGCCGATTTTACGTGCAGGCGAATGCGCCCGCTACACGGTAACGCGTAAGTTTCGAGCGCGTGATCCGGGATGGTCAGGTTCCCGTACAGGGAATGAGAGAGCTCAGCTCCCGCCTCCGCCACCCGCTCTACCCGTAGGTTGAGTATGTGTCGTGAATTCGCGTCTGCGTGCACCACCACCGCTTCTTCCTCGTGCGCCCATGTCGTCAGCTGTTGCAATACACCTGCGGCGAGCAACACGCCTACTTGGATCATATAACGCATATTCATCATTCCGGGGTGGATAGCACATTTGTGCGATGAAAATTTTGTCATTTTTTCGTTGTAAAGAGTGGCGGGAAAGAGGGCATCAGGGTAAGTCTGCGGCTAGGTGACGCAGTGCTGTCCGAATTTCCATCAACTGCGCCAGACAATCTAGGAATGAGAGGTTGCGGCTGAACAATTCATGTCGAGTAGCTGCCAAGGTCGGGAGATTCATCTCACCCATGGCGTAAAGTTTCTCCTGCTGCTCAGCTGTGGTACGTAGGCTTTGAAGTTGCGCGAACTCGGCGGCGCAATGGCGATGCACCAGCACTTGGCGACGTGAGAGGGAGTGTACTTGGCGGAGCAACTCGTGCCACTGCTGCAAGGCACTGTGGCGGGCAATTTCTCGGCTGCCCTTGGCACGCGCTATTGCTTCGCGATTCCTGTTCCAGAGCGGCAGAGAAAACCCAACGCCGAGCGTCAACTTTTCCTCTCCGTCCTCCCGTGCGAAGCCGGGATTGAGCTCCGGCACGGGGTATTGCTTACGCATTTCGAGTCGCAGCTCCTGTTCGCTCGTGTTAAATGCCGCCATAGCGGCACGCAATCGCGGGTGGTTCAGGAGGGCATCCGGCGTAGGGGTCGGCACCGGCGGCGGGGTCTCGCGTGGCAAGGTTTGCTCTAACTCGATGTCGCCCACATCGGGGTGCAAGCCGAGCATACTGACCAGCTCTTCGTGCCTCGTGAGATGTTCCAGCTCGACCTCTTGTAATTCTTTGGAGAGGGTGCTGCTCCTCTGCGACGCGTTGTACATGTCCGCCGCACTGATTTCACCGAGTTGCAACAAACGCGTGTGGTCCTGCAATTCCTTTTGTGCCACTTTCGCGCGCTCGCGCATCAGGCGGTGCTTGGCATGGGTCACTTGGATTTGGCAGACCAGCGTTTCCAGTCTCGTCAGGTAGTCATTCTCCGCCGCTTTCAACTCGAGGTAATCCGCCTCGCTGTAAAGCTCCGCCACCCGTCGCGCCAGCCGTGGCACCCCGGTCACGGGTATCGTCAGCGTGGGTGCCACGCCGTAGTTGTACAGTCGCTCCGTCAACACGCGTTCGCCGTCGAGTTGAAGCGAGGGGTCTTCCCACAGCCCTGCGTAGCGCGCTGCCGCCTTCGATTTCATCCATGAGAGCCGGGCTTTATTCAAATCCGGGTTGAGCATGAGTCCGATCCGACACATCTGTGCCGACGACAGTGCCCGCCCGGGTGGCACAATCTCACGTGACACACGCAGCCACTCTGCCGTGTCGCGCCCCAAATCGACCGGCTTCGGGTGGTACACACTGCACCCGCAAAAGAACAAACACATTGCGAGCATGCAGTGCTTCATCGCAGCTATTGGACTATCCGGCTCACGCCATCTGCTTCCTGTGTGCGCGCCGATGAGTGCGGCATGGGGTACCCCTTACCTTGCGCACTATCTTTACCTCTTCCTTTGCCTCGGCAGCCGGAGTCGCGTTCATGCTCTCTCCGACCACGCACACTGCCGGACATTCCCGACTTTCACCCGCCGCCGCCGCTGCTACGAATATGCCGATGGCAAGTGTTGTTCCGATTGCTTTCATGCCCTGATTCTATCCCATCTCCCCACGTGAGGTCAAGACTTTGTATCGTCTCGCGCGGGAGAATAGGCATTATATGTGAAAATTGTCCCTCCTTGGGCGGAATGTAGGTGTGGATCGTAGGGGTTCTCCGTGCTTGCTCCTCTCGCTTTTCCACGCGACACAATGATCGCTCACTGATTACGCAGTTGTTTGATGCGGTCGCGGAGGACAGCGGCGACTTCAAAGTCGAGACGCGCGGCGGCTTCTCGCATTTCGCGTTCGAGACGCGCGATGGTGTCGTCTGGCGTCTCGGAATCCTCGGCAGCCTCGAGCACCTCTTCCTCGTCGTCCGGAGTATAAAGTCGCAGGGTACTTTGGTCCGCTCGAGCAACACTGTGCGGGGTGATGCCATGCGCCTCATTGTAAGCAAGCTGAATAGTGCGACGCCGGTCGGACTCCTGCACAAGGGCGCGAATCGAATCCGTGACCGTGTCGCAAAAAAGGACACATTCGCCGTGCACATGACGAGCGGCACGACCGGCAGTTTGCACCAAACTGGTCTCATTGCGGAGAAATCCCTCCTTATCGGCATCCAGAATACAGACGAGAGAAACTTCCGGCAGGTCCAACCCCTCGCGCAGTAAGTTGATGCCCACCAAGATGTCCACCTTGCCGCTGCGCAATTTCCGCAGAATCTCCACGCGTTCAATGGCGTCCACATCCGCGTGAATATATTCCACGCGCAGCCCCACCTTGCGCAGATAATCCGAAAGGTCCTCCGCCGTCCGTTTGGTGAGTGTGGTGATGAGCACTCGCTCATGGGCTTCCGTGCGCTGGTGACACAGCTCTATCGTCTTGTCGATCTGCCCGTCTAAGGGGAGGAGGGTGATCTTTGGCTCCGGGAGTCCCGTAGGGCGGATGAGCTGCTCGACAATGAGCGGTTGACCAAGACGCGTGGGATCGAAGCTCTCGACCGGAGAGGACGATGGGTGCGGCAGAACGCGCAGCTCCGAAAGCTCATGGAAGAAAACGCCACGGAATCCCTCCGGTGCATGAGTGACGGCACGGCTTGCTTTTTCGCTGCGCGCGTGCGGATTTCCCCGTTTCGCTCTCAACACCGGGATGTAACTCGCGTTGCCCGGCACGCAGTTCACGTATTCAAAGGGTCCGGGTGTGGCACTCATGTAGATCAGCTGCGCCTGGAAATTCATGAACTCATCGAAGCGCAGGGGACGATTATCCAGAGCGGAAGGGAGGCGGAAGCCGTGGTCGACGAGTACCTGTTTGCGGGAGCGGTCTCCTTCGTACATCCCGCCGATTTGGGGGACTGTGGCGTGTGATTCGTCGATAATGGTGAGGTGGTCTGCCGGAAAATAATCCTGCAATGTGGAGGGCGTGCTGTCCGGTGCGCGTCCGGCTAGATGCCGAGAATAATTCTCGATCCCCTTGCAATATCCGATTTCATTGATGAGCTCTAGGTCATAATCCGTGCGCATTTTGAGACGCTGGGCTTCTATGAGTTTGTTCTGTGACTCGAGCCACGCCACGCGCTCGGCAAGTTCCCGTCGGATGCTCTCGATGGCTACACTCCGCTTTT
>CAYRJI010000064.1:0-11766 GCA_964424645.1 uncultured Akkermansia sp.
GCCTATCTCTCCCTCTCTTCGCATTCGCTTTCATACACACCTCAATACCACAACTATCCCAAAAATTAAATGCCCGGCTGTGCGCAAAAAAAAAAGATTTGACAGCTGATTTCAAATCAACTATCATTCCGTCCGGGGGAGGTGTCCTCCTCCGTCAACGAATACTGAACAACTATGAAACGTACTATCGTAATCATGATGGTCTTTGCCGCAGCGGTGGGGATGCTTGGTGAGAGCTCCTGCAAATCCATGAAATCGCTGGGGCATACAATCACAGAAATGGGGCTGAACCCGTTTGAGAAAACCTACAGCATGAACGCTGTGGTGGTGCATGCCGCCACACCTTCTTACCATGCCGGCGGTGAACATATTATGGGCAAGGGTAAGGGTGAGATTACGACTCAGGAAGGCTACTCCCAGAGCATTGTCATTCGTACAAGCGACGGTCAGACCTACAAGGGTAGTATCTCCGTGGATTCCATCGACGCCTGTGTGTCAACCGGTGATGAGGGAGTTGCCGAAATCGGCGTTACCTCTCACATGCTCAAACATTTCGAGAAGAGTTATTGAGTCAAATCCACTCCTCTCGCACGGTGGTGTCACCGCGAGGGAGGAGTTGCGGGAAGCCGGGGTAGGGATGCGAGGGGGGGGGGCTCCCTTCCTCGGCTTTCCCCTTCCGTGTAAGGCGCTTATCCCTTCCCTATGTCCTCTGACCGCAGATTCTCTTCAAAAAAATTTGCCGAGGTAACAAAAAAAGTTTGACAGTTGATTTGAAATCATCTATCATTGCGTTGCGTGGCACCCCTAATGAGTCACACACACACTATGAGAACACATTTCTACATACCTCTTCTGGCGGCTTCCGTGCTCGGTCTCTCCTCATGCGCGGGTGATTTGAACTCCATAGCCGGCGAGCTTTTAGGAGGCGGTCCCATAGACTATTACGGCGACACGCTCCAAGAGTATGATGCAAACGGCGTACCGATCTACGGGTACGACGGCGACAACGCCGTGTACGGTTATGACAGCAACAGCCAGCCGATCTACGACGTGAGTCTATTGCAGCAGGCCGTGAGTGTTCCGAGCTGGGAACCGCAGTCCGGCGCGAGTGTGGTCTACCCCGTCCATGCGCATCGTGTGGCGGCACCGCCTCCCATGGTCAAACATCATCACCCGCTCAGACATCGTCATCCCATGTCTCCCGGTCCGCGCCCGGGGCATCATCTCGCCGGTCCCGGTCCGCGTCCTAACCGCTTTAGCATGATGGGGGGACCCGGTTCGCACCCGAACCGCCACGGCGGTCCCGGTCCGCGTCCCGGTTTCGGTCATGGTCCTCGCCCCGATCATCCGGGCTTGGGTCACGGTCCCGGTCTACGTCCCGATCGTCCGCATCCCGGGTTTGGTCCCGGTCCTCGCCCCGGTCGTCCGAGCTTAGGTCCCGGTCCTCGTCCGGGTTTAGGTCACGGTCCCGGTCCTCATCCCGGTCGTCCGGGTATGGGTCACGGACCTGGTCCGCGTCCCAGCATGGGTCCCGGCAATCGTCCCGGTCCGAGACCGGAGCGCAAGGGTCCGGGTACGGCATCGCCCACGGCACCCGGCGGCATCAAGATAGCACCGGTGCCTACTGCTGCGGTCGAGTCCGCACCGGGTCATTTCATCTGCTAATTTCACCGCGCAGGAAAGTCTGTTTAATCACTCATCATTGCTTATTCTCATGAAAACATACCTGATAACCGCAATCGTCGGATGCTCTCTGCTGGTGAGTTGCGCCAGCATGGAGGACTACAACACAGTGAAGGCTTCGCAGGTCGGGGTGGCGCAGCAAGCTATTCCCGCCACCGTGACGGCAGTGAGTGCCGTTACGCAGGAGACTTCGGATACCGCCCGCAACATGGGTACCATCATCGGTACCGGTGTCGGTCTGGGTACCGGTCAACTGATCGGTAGGGGCAAGGGGAGAATCGCTGCTAGCGTCGGTATGGCTGCCGCAGGGGCTCTGGCAGGTCGCTACCTGACGGATGCCATGGGGCGCACCAAGTGCCAGCGTGTCACCGTGACGGTGGATACCACCGGTGAGATGTTCACCTTTGTACAGCCGATCTACAAGCAAATCGGAGCCCTCAGCGTCGGTGTTCACGGTACCTATTACCACGGCACCTCAAACGCTCACTTTGTGCCGGACGGCATGGCTATGTAAACCTTTTTCCCTTTTTCCCTGACCATACACTATATTATTACCATGAAAACGATACTAACATTGCTGACCTGTGGTGCAGCACTCGCTCTCTCCTCCTGTGATTATCTCAGCTGCATCTCAGCCGAGAAGCCGGAGGAATGTGCTATCGGCAGAGCCCTCGAAAGAGTGGTGACGCATCTGGCAGATGCCAAGAACATCGATTCCCAAGAGAAGGCTGAAAAGTTCGCCGACAACTGGGAAGAGGTGCAGAAAATCATCTCCAACGCCCAAGCGTTCGGAGTGGATGTGCCGGAAAACGTGAAGAAAGCCTACAACGATACGCTCGATCGCATCGTGAAGCACAATTACTTCGACTCGCCTACGCTAAAAACGGCGATGGCGAACGCTCAGTATATCAAGTAGTTGCTAATCTTTGATACCCCGCTCCCTTTCCCCGCCTCTTCTCGGTGGGGAGGGGGTTCCGGGGGTGTCTTTATTGCCTCTTGATCTCACTTGTCATTCACTCGACTTCGTTTCGCCCCGTTCTGTTTTAATACCATGAACACAAAGCTTGTTGCTCTGACGGCAATGCTGTGTGCGCCGCTCGTGATGGCGCAGGGTCCGAGGTTTCACCGCCCGGGTCACGGTGGTCGCCCTATGCCGGGTGCCGTGAATAATCACCGGCAGGGCGGGCGTCCGTGGCAGGGTGGTCGTCTAGGTCGCAGCAGCGGTGTAGCCCCGCGCGGTGTGCAGGTAACACCGCACGCCAACGGACCCTCTGCGGGAGTTGCCCCGCGCGGTGTGCAGGTAACGCCGAACGCCAACAGACCCTCCGCAGGAGTTGCCCCGCGCGGTGTGCAGGTGACGCCGAATGCCAACAGACCCTCCGCAGGAGTTGCCCCGCGCGGTGTGCAGGTAACACCGAATGCTAACAAGCCCTCCTCGGGAGTTGCCCCGCGCGGTGTGCAGGTAACACCGAATGCTAACAAACCCTCCTCGGGAGTAGCCCCGCGCGGTGTGCAGGTGACGCCGAATGCCAGCAAGCCCTCCTCGGGAGTTGCCCCGCGCGGTGTGCAGGTGACACCGAACGCCAGCAAGCCCTCCTCGGGAGTTGCCCCGCGCGGTTTGCAGGTAACACCGAACGCCAACAAGCCCTCCTCGGGAGTAGCCCCGGGCGGTTCGCGGGTAACACCGAACGCCAACAAGCCCTCCTCAGGGGTAGCACCCGGGGGTGTCAACGTGGAGCGTAACTGGGATATAGGTCAAAGACCACCGATAGAGAGCTGGACAGATTGAGGGCGTAAGCAGAGAGAACCCCTTCCTTAAACTCGGGAAGACACGATAATGAAAAAGATAGTCATAGCAATAGCACTCATGTGCGCCCCGTTGACACTTGCCTACGGTCCCCATCACCCGGGACCGTTTGGTCCGCATCATCCGGGACCGCATGGGCCGCACCATCCGGGACCGCATTACCCGGGTCCCCACCATCCGGGACCGGGTTTCCCGGGACCGCATCACCCCGGACCTCATCATCCGGGACCGCACGGACCGCATTTCCCCGGTCCGCACCATCGTTGATATAATCGTGATGGTTATTATTCGGTAAACAAATGGCGGGGGAGGCGTCCTATGACCCTCCCCCGTCCATTATAGTGCCTAGGAGAACGATGGCTTTGCGGCAGGAAAACGCAGAGGCAATCAAGTACGAGGAGAACGGGAAGTACGAAGTAGCAAAGCTGTTGAGCGGCGGGTGGGGTGGAGCAGCGTGGGCAGGTGCGGCAGGTTTGTGCACGGTAGCTCGCATTAACCGTGCGAACGCGGGGCTAACAGGCTGCCGAATTTTTGGTAAAGATCATCGTCGTAAACGTCGCGTCATGATGAACTACGGAGGTGAAAATTTGCGGAAGGCGGAGGCATTACGCAAGAAGGGCATCCAAGAAATCGGTTTGCCATGGGGAAAGAACCTCTGCGATCCGCTTCAGTTCCGTCGTTGAAATATCCGGTTGCACGGTCGGTAAATTGGTGAAGCCGCACAACAGGGAATGGGCAAAATTGACCGCATCATCCTCTTGTTCTTTCGTCATCTCTTCTTGATCCATATCCAAATGCCCGAGCATGATATGTCCCAACTCATGCGCGAGGTGAAATGCCGTCCACGCCGTATTTCTCTCGGATGCCAAAATGATGATCGGTATCCCCTTTTCGGTCATTATGGATAAACCGTCAAAAGCTTGCCCTTTTTCCCCCTTGCGATAAACGACAGGAATTCCGCACTGCCAACAAAAATTTAGCAAAGCATTGAACGAAATCCACGGCTCGCCCACTAAAATGCTCTCACGGCACTTTCTCACATCTTTGCGTGAAAAGTTGACAAATTCCCTGCTCCGAGAATACGCCTCTGCTATCACATCCGACAACCTGATCCCGATAAACCGCGATGTCACCAATTTTGCAGCTTCCTTATTTTTGTTCTTTTTGAACGCGCTTCCCTGCTGCCTAACATCGAGCCGCAAAGGGATTTCGTCTGAGACAAGCTCCGTGTATGTGACCCCTAGGCGTTTAGCAATTTCGAGGAAGGCTGCTTGGCGAGCTCCGGCATCTTCGAGCGCGAGAGAATCACACCACGCGGGGATGAAAAATCTATCAATGGCACTACGCGCCAACCCGGCATCCAGCATCTTCTTCACTATCGATTTGATGTCGGGAACCGTGTGCGTGTCTTCTACTGTCCGTATTCTGTCTGCAGAATTATTATACATCCTGCGACCTCTCGGGCAAGCATAAATTCTGTCCCGGACAAATTAAGGGCTTAGTGGTGGGCGATAGCTTTGCAGCAGGGAAACGGGGAGGGAATGGAAGTACGAAGTACGAAGTGAAGGAGATGGGCGCAGCAGAGTTGCGCAGGGGAGGTGGAGGAAGCAAAGCCGGAACGGTGCGTGGGGAGTAAATCAAGGCATCCGTGAGGTTGATACCCGTATGGTATGCGGAGCCATGAAGGGGGATGATACGGTGGAGAGAAAATTCGCTGGAGTAGTGCGCGGATTTCGGGTAAGATAGTGCGCATGCAGATGAAAGGATGGAATACGGTGACCATAGGGCGCGAGGAGCGACCTCAGGTGACGGAGCAGGATATATTTGAAATGATTCGGCAGCTCGATCCGGATGACTACGACGAAGCAGTACGGTGCTTTTTGGAAGATGTAAAGCGGGGGGAGGAGACTCCGGAGACGCTTCGGCACGCGGCAACGCTGCTCCTACAGGATGAGGTTGACCTCGCGCCGGAGCTCAAGGGAATGGGGGTGGAGCCGGATGAAAAGCTCATCGAGGTGCTGTTGGCGTTGGGTGCTGACCCGGATGTGCCCAATGCCTACGGGGAGCCTCCGCTCCACTTAGCCGCCCGATATGGGTACCACGCCATCGTACGTATGCTCATACCGGCAGGCGCGGACGTCTCTCGCCGCAATTCCCGAGGGCAAACTGCCCGTGAGCTGGCAAGCGATGAGCTCATGCGGGAGCTCCTTACTCCCCCGGTCGTGCCGGGAAACGAAGTACGAAGCGGCAAAGCCGGGGAGTGATGTTCGCCTCACGTTTCCCTGCGACGAGCCCCTTCGCACTCCGGGTATTTAATTTTGGGGGATAGGTGCGGAGGCAGGCGGGGGAGTCGGCGCGTCGGCAGGGGGCTCCTTGGCGAGTTCCGCCTGTATTCGCTCAACGCTGCTTTTCAGGGCAGTGGCCCGGTCGGAGTTGGGAGCGGCGGCAATCGCTTCCTTCCCCCAGTGCAGGGCTTCCGGCATATCTTTCTCGTGTAAATAACTTGTCATCAAGGCACCGCACATGTACTGCCGCACCTCCGGCAACCATTGCTCCTCCTCCAGCAGCTTTTTTATCACCTCGCGGAGGCGCACCGCAACTTCTTGGGGCTTCAGCTTGGTGATGTCGCCGACGTATTCTACCATTCTCGTATTGAGGAGCTTAAATTGATTTTTGAGTAAATCCCGTCGGGCAAGTACCTTGTGCAGACCGGTCACGTCGCGCGGGTCGTTCGCCATTATCTCCTCGTTGAGTCCCGGGTAAGCATCGCGTTTTCCCTCCGGCAACAGCTCCCGCGCCTGCATGAGCAGGATGCTGCGCTGTTCTCCCTGCGCGGCACGCGCTTCTTTGAGTTTGGTTACAAAATGATTACGCAATTCTATACCGTCCCGCAGTACCTGCATCACCTTCCCCGCATCGTCCCCCTCGACGGTGCCGAAGGCGAATCCTGTCTCGT
This sequence comes from uncultured Akkermansia sp., assembly GCA_964424645.1. Classification (GTDB taxonomy): domain Bacteria; phylum Verrucomicrobiota; class Verrucomicrobiia; order Verrucomicrobiales; family Akkermansiaceae; genus Akkermansia. Next base: position 6,447 of record CAYRJI010000064.1, read on the forward strand.
CCGTCAGCACGAGGGTAGGGAATCCCTGCACGTTGTAGTTCTGAAAAAGAGACTGCAGGATTTCTGCCACTGCGGGAGTCACGCCGCGTTTGGACGGGTCCGACACGATGGCTTCTACCGTATGAAGCCTATTGGACTGCACGAATTGGGCAAATTCCTCTGACTGCAGCAAGTTTTTTCGCAGATTATCACTCGGTTTGTTCCATCCCGGACCATCCACCAAAATCAATGCCATACTCTTCTCCGCCGCCACCTGCTTCATCTCCTGCTTGTAATCCAAGCTCCATTTGACCTCTCCGGGTCCGCAACTCATCTGCACGCTCGCCAACGCCACCGCCGCCAATGCCAACCACCTGCCCGTGCTCTTCTTCATAGGCGTATCCTACCCATCCCCCGCACAAATGTCAAGCCAACAAAAAGTACGAGATGACAGCCCGCACACCTGTCCCAAGAAAAATATGAGCTTCGTGGTGGGCGGTAACTTTGAGGCAAGAAGACGCGAGGGAGATCAAGTACGAGGTACGAAGTGAAGGAGTTAGGCGCAACGGAGTTGCGCAGGTGAGTTGAGAGAAAGCAAGGCGGAAAAGACGCGTGGAGGACAAATCAATGCACCCGTGAGGTGGACGCTTCTGCGGTCTGCAAAGAAATTTCCTCTTGCGGTGCAGCGGCGTCATCTTTCTTCGGTTCGGGGGAGGCGGGTTTGCGGTCTCTGAAGCGATGTGGGGGGAGCTGCCTGACACGGAGGTTGCGTCTGCCGGAAGACGTACGCATGCGGATGTCGCGGAAGGTAAGTGATGGGGACCCGGCATCGACAGAACCGGCGGGGGATGGGGGTTCGGCATCTACGATGGGAACGGAGATCTCCTCCACCTTCCTGGCGAAGGAATCTGCGGGAGCGGACGGATGGTCGGGGGAGGCATCGGACGGGGATGCCGCTTGAGAAGCCGGTGAAGCTTCCTGTTCATCGCCTTCTTCTCGGAGGAGCTTGGCTTCCTCCGCCGGTTTCACCGTTTTAACCAAATCGGAGCCGGGACGTTTCACTGTGTCGGGGTGGGCACGCAGGAACTTTTCGAACTCGGGGTCGGGCACGGAACCGCCATTGATAGCCCTATCGTAAGACCGCGCCGCCTCCGGCACACGTCCGATCTCGGCGTACAAGCGGGCCATGTTGTAGTGGGCATCGGAGAGCTCAGGGTTAATTTTTACCGCCGCCGCGTAGTGCTTGAGAGCTTGGTCGTAGGCAGCCCCGATACCTTCGATGTTTGCCAAGTAGAAAAAGGCTTCCGCGTTGCCGGGGTCCAGCTGCACGGCACGCGCAAACAGGCGGCGCGCATCATCCAGCTTTTCCATCCTATAGCATGCAATGCCCGCCAAGTAATGCCCGATCGCCATGTCCGGAGCAAGTCGAGTTGCCCGCGTGAGGTAGTCAAAAGCTTCCGTATTCTTGTTGTTGTAGAGCAGGATGGTGCCGAGGTTGACGAGACACGGCAGGTTGTCCGGCTTTAAGTCATAGAGGGTAAAGTACATTTGCTCTGCCGAGAGGTAGCGGTGCCGGGCGAACGCCTTGTCGGCGAGCTCCGCCAAAGAGTGAATTTGTAGATTCAACTTCTCAGTCTCGGCTTTTTGGGCGGCTTCGGCTGAAGCTTTGGCTGCTTTGACCTGCAAATCTTTGAGGAGCTTCTGTTCATTTTCCGTGAGACCCGGCGAGCTCTCCTCCTCGAGGCGTTTGAGGGCTTCCACCACGTTGGGGTCATCGCTGTTCTGCTTGCGAAACGTCTCGATAAGCAAACGGCGACTTTCTTCCTGCATGGCTATCGTCTTCCGCTGCTTTTCTATCATCTCGCGCAACAGCTTGGTTTCTTCGACTAGGGCGGGGTCTGTCGGCGGTTCTTTTTCGCGGGCAGCTAGGTCAGCTTCCATGTTGTTGAGCTGTTCGGTAAGCTCGGAGACCCGGCGGCGGTACCCCATGTTTTCATCATAGATATTGTTCAGCTCTTCCCGTAGACGCGCGGCTTCGGCGCGAGCCTCGTCCAGCTGCTTGGAGAGAACCTCATTTTGGTCACTGGCACCGGTCTGCATGGCCTCCAACTCGGCGATCTTCTCCTGAGCGGTCTTCAGCTGCTCCGCAAGCGTCAGATTCTGGTCCAGCAAGGCTTTTGTCTTTTCGGGACTGTTGAGTTCCACCACGGCGCGCAACTTCTCATTTTCTTGGGAGAGCGCATCGCGTTCACGGGTGACCCTCTCGAGGTCTTGGATGGCGGCGTTGAGTTCAATCTGCAGGTTCCCGACGCGTTTTTCGGCTTCTTTCAAAGCGGCTTGGGAGTTGCGGTACTTGCTCTCCATGTCTGCCAACTGGCTGGAGAGGGAGCTGACGACGCTGTTGCCCGCCGCGCGCTCGGATGTCACTTGCTCACGGAGCTTTTCGTAACGCTCCTTGTACATGGCTTGGTCATTTTGAGCGGCAATGAGCTTTTTCTGCGTCTCCGTGTAGAGAGCGTTCAAGTCCGCATACGCGCGCGCCATGCGGCTGCACTCATCCTGTGCGCGAGCCAAGGCATTGTACAACTTGCGGTCCGTGGTCTCGTAATTCGGCAGGTCAATGGGTCGGTATGTACTTTCGCCCTCCGGGTTGCGTATGGGCGGCAACTCATTTGCTACCGTGCCACGCTGTTCCCGTCTCTCGGTCGGCAGGGCGTCCTTCGCCTTCTGACGCCACGTCTGCATATTCTCCGACAGCAGACGGCGGCGGGTGCTCACCAAGTTGGACTTCCACTGGGGGAAATCGCGCACCAAGGCGGCAAGGTGACGCTCCGCCAGCTGCCCCTTGCGCAGTGCCGCGTTGTAGCTTCCCTTTTCTGCCAGCATCTCCGCCTCCCGACAGAGGCGGTAGGCGTCCAAGTAAGCCTGCCCGGCATCGCGTATCTCCCCGTCATTTGATCGCAGTCGCGGGGAAGCGGACGAGGACACTTCTTCCGGGTCATACGTACCGAGGCGGTGCACGCGTGCCTGCCCGTGGACCGGTAGAGCGCAGAGACCCCACACCAGACAAACGAGGGCAACCGAGCCGCCGTGCGTCCACATGCGCACGGGAAACAACTTGCGGGAATTTTTTGAGCTTCTCTCTTTCATGCGTCTACCACCCCAAGCTTCAGTACCGTAGGACAACCGTCGAGGGTATAACCACCCCGACGCACGCACAGAACACAGCACCCGCCACCCGTCACACGGGCGCGACGATGCTGCACTCCGTACCCGCGACACGACGACAAACCCCGCAGTAGGGTTCGCCGGGTCCTCACTCTCGCGCACGTCCGACTCTAATCCTCCACAGGGGCATCTCCATCATCCCCGTTGCCCTCCTCAATTGCCGGTGGATTACTCTCCGCAGGTACCTGCACCAAACGCAGCGGGGTGCGCGACAGAATCTCGCCGTCGATCGTGACATCCACGGAATAGATGCCTGTCTTGGCAAAGCGCAGTCCTTGGAAGTTCATGATCAGGTTACGCGTCAGGAAAGATGAACCTTCCGGCAGAGTTACCCGCAGGTCGCCCGTTATCGGCATGCGCTCCTTATCCAAAGCAACGCCATCCTCATCTACGATCGTGATGCTCAGCTTGTGCTCACCGGCATCCTCCGGCGTCATGCACAAACGCATAGCCAACGAGCATGCCGGATGAACCACCGGGAATTGCCGCGCAAACAGCGTGTCAAACGCGCCCTGCACGCACAGCTTCCCCTGATAATCCGCCGCATAATCGCAAAGTACTGAGACTTGTGTATCCATAGTCGTAATGTTATGTCGATTGATCGAACACCCCGTTACGTGTGTTTTTCACAGAGTGCGCGACCATTTTACAGAATACCCTCCCAAAATCAAGTCCAATTCGCGGTATGACGAACAAATTTCCACACCTGTCCCAAATAAATTAAACACTCAGAGTAGAGCGATAACTTCGTCACGTGGCAACGCGGGGGAGACCAAGTACGAGGTACGAAGTACGAAGTGAAGGAGATAGGCGCAATGGAGTTGCGCAGAGAAGTTGGAAGGGGACAAGGTCGGGGAGAGAGGGGCGCGATGAGAGCGTGGTGCGGGACAGGAGTGCCCGGCGATGCTACGCCTTGTACTTCTCGATATACTTAGCGAGCAAATCCCACTCGATGTTGACGGGGGTACCGGGTGAGTAATCGGGCATGATGGTGCGCTGCCATGTATGCGGAGTGATCCAAAACTCGAGCTCGGCGGTTTCCGGGTAGATAGCCGCTATGGTGAGCGAGACACCGTCCAGGGAGATGCTTCCCTTATCGATTACGTAGCGCAGGGAGGGGACGCGCACGCGCAGGATGTGGTCCTGTCCGGACGGGGCACAGTAAACCACCTGCCCGGTGGTGTCAATGTGCCCGGAGACAAAGTGCCCGCCTAGGCGGGTAGTCGGCAGCATGGCACGCTCCAAATTACACCGGCTGCCTTCCCGAAGCTGCCCGAGGGAGGTGACACGCAGGGTCTGACCGAGCAGGTCGAAGCTCGCGGCGTCGCACTCGATTTCATCCACAGTGAGACAGCACCCATTGACCGCGACGGAATCTCCGAGAACCAGCTCGTGTGCAAACGGCATGCGGATGCTGTAGCGTGCGCCCTCGGCTATGGGTGTGCAGCGGGATACCTCACCGGTACATTCGACGAGTCCGGTAAACATAATCAGAAGAGGCTGAACATTAAGAACACAATGATGGTGGGAACGAGTGCCCAAGCAAAGAGTTTCCCGGCATTGATGCCCGATTTGAAATACTTACCGAGGATGGCCTGACCGGCAGGGTTGGGAGCGTTGGCGATGACGGTGAGACCGCCGCCCGTCACGGCACCTGCCACGACTGCGTAACGGATGGCTTCCTGCAGGTTGGGCACGGTGCTAGAGAGGAAGGTGACAGATGCGTTGTCATTGAATGCCGTCAGCACACTCGCCACTCCCATGGTCGCCTCCGCGCCTAAATCCGTCAATGCTTGCAGCACGGGCTGCATCCACCACCCCTGCACCCCACCCAAGATGAGGAGTCCCGCGAGGAAAAACCCTACCAGCAGGGGCACCTTGATGGAAAAGGTATTTTGGTACTGCGGAGTGGCGATGGTGAAGCCCAAGAAGAACATGAAACCGCCTAAGAAGATGGCCGGGTGGTGGGCGAAAGCAACCGTCCAAATCAGGAAGAGGATGGAGACGATGTACACCCAGAGGGGAATGACGTCCTGCCGGTCTTCCCAAGATATGGGCACCGCTCCCTCAGTGGTAACACTCTGCCGCTGTACCTCCGCCAGTCGTCTGAATT
>CAYRJI010000065.1:0-11534 GCA_964424645.1 uncultured Akkermansia sp.
ACCGTCGCGCCGCCCTGCAAGGACACGCCTCGGCAAAGAAACACCTGAAACGCCATGGAATTACGCTGTGATGCAGATGAAAAACTCGGATCAAGACGATTTTTTGATGAATGTGCAGAGAAAATCTTTAGAACAGTCTCGTAACAGGATGCTGCATAGTCGGCATCATGAACCACTTCCCTCTGCCTTTCGGGTAGGGGAACAACAAACAAAAAGGATATGAAAAAGACATACCAAACCATGATAGGTGGGGCAATCGCGGCGACTCTCGTGATGAGCAGCTGCTCGTCCCACGTGATGAAGAGTGAGGAATCAACCGATGCCACCGTGCGCCTTGAGCAAGCGAACTACCGCGTTATAGCCACGCAGGTAAAAGGCGAGAGCGTAGGGTATAACTTCCTGAGTGCTTTCCCGACGAGTATACCGACCAGTTTGGAGGGTATTGGGAAGATATTCAAGGGATCACCGGACGGAGGCTTTACGGTCAAGGAGCACACCAAGATGAAAGCGATAGAGAACCTATACAAAAACTGTGGGGACCTCCGGAATCGTCCGACCGCGTTGATCAATATTCGGGAGGAAGAAGGTGGTGTCAATTTCCTGATTTTCTCACGTCCGAAGACGACCGTGACAGCCGATGTGATCGAGTTTGTGCGATAACGGCATAGGGAGATCGTGGGTCGTAGTGCCCGTGCACGCGGGACGGGGAGGCTCCTCGCGCGATGAAGTACGGGGACGGTTTCGTCTGACCTTTCGAGGTTGCCGTCCGTGCCGTTGAAACGTTACGACCCTCGAGCCTCCTCTCTTTCAGGTCTCAGGTTCCGCGTCATCTCGGTTCCTCGGGGATTTTTACCCCAATTCTCATAACGCATCGGTCGTACTACCCCGTGCCTCGCACTTGATCTTTCCTTCGACAAAGTTATCGTCCCCCACTGAGCGTCTCATTTTCTTGGGGCGGCTGTGATCATTTGCTGCATAGGAGAAATTAGGACTTGACAAGATGGGGCAAATTGGGTTATAACTCCCGGCGTTGTGCGGAGGTAGGCATTGCCTCTGCGTTCTGTTTCATCAATCATTACGCACACCATGGGATCCCTCAAAAAAAGGCGAAAGACAAAGATCAACAAGCACAAACGCAGCAAGCGCATGCGCCAGAATCGGCATAAGAAGCGCTTGCGTTACAAGTCCTGATCGCTTTGTCGGAGAAGATTGCGCCCCCGTATGCCGGGTGATGTTGCGGTCTTCTCGGCGATGGAAATCTGAGGAGAGGGATTTTTCTGTAGTTACGGTGCCATTCCCGTTGCCCCGGTGGATGTGGGGCGGATTGCATCCTAAGTGCGAGATACGCGGAGCTGTGAAACGGTACGCGCAGTGGGGGCGGTCAGTCGAACCTAAGCGAAGTTGTAGGCGTCGACATCGAGGGAAATGATGACGTCTTGACCGGGGGAGAGGCGGGAAATTTGTTCGGCGACGGGACCGGCGATCATGCGAGCACTCGGGGCTTTGAGGACGCACTGAAAGCGGTATTGACCGTAAGCCATGGCGAGAGGGGCAGGCAGGGGGTCACTGACTTCGACAGAGGGAGGTAGGTTGGCGAGAATGCGCTTATGGAGGGTACGGAGGGCGAGCCGGGCGAGGTCCTCGCGCTCCGCGCGGGCAGTGAGGACGGCGAGATGCGAGAAGGGTGGAAAGTTGAAGTGCTCGCGCAGGGCTAATTCGTTGTCGGCGAAGCCATCCGTATCGTGGCGACGGGCAAATTGAATGGCGGCGGCATGCGGGGAAAAGGTCTGGATGATGACCTCGCCGTCCGCTTCCCCGCGACCGGCGCGACCGGCGACCTGCGTGAGGAGCTGGAAGGTGCGCTCGGCGGCGCGGGGGTCCGGGACGCAGAGCCCGAGGTCGGCATTCAGCACACCGACCAGCGTGACGCCGGGAAAGTCCAGCCCCTTGGAAATCATCTGAGTGCCGAGCAAAATATCGATTTTGTGGGCACGGAAGTCGTCTAGGATCGTCCGTAGGGCATTCTTGCGGGAAGTCACATCCGCATCCACGCGCTGAATACTCGCGTTGGGAAAACACCGCTGCATGAGAGCTTCCACCTTTTGGGTGCCGTAGCCTTGCAGCAGGATGTTGCGCGAGTGACACTCCGGACAGTCGGGAGGCACGAGAGCGCGGTAGCCGCAGATGTGACAGACGAGGCGGTTCTCCGGCAGGTGGTAGGTGAGCGGCAGGGAGCAGTGGGCGCAGGTGATGATATGCCCGCAGTCCGGACACTGCAGAGACCGCGCGAAGCCACGGCGGTTGAGCAGGAGTATGGTTTGTTCCCCGCGCTGCAGGCGATCATCGATGGCGAGACGCAGCCGCTCGGTGAGGATGCCCGAGAATCGCTTATCCTTGGCTTCGCTGCGCATGTCGAGCACGCGGGTGAGGGGGAGCCGCCGTCCGTCCGCCCGCTTATCGATGCGGACGAGCCGGTATTTTCCGCACCGGGCGTTGTAGATGGACTCGAGCGAGGGAGTAGCGGAGCCGAGTACGATCGTGGCGTGCTCCAGCTTGGCGCGCAGCACGGCGAGGTCGCGCCCGTGATAGCGCGGCGCGGTTTCTTGCTTGTAGGAGGCATCGTGCTCCTCGTCGACAATGATGAGTCCGAGGTTGCGAACCGGCGCGAAGAGGGCAGAGCGCGGACCGATGGCGATCCGAGCCTGTCCGCGCCGTATGGAGTGCCATTCATCGAAGCGTTCGCCGTCACTCAGTGCACTGTGGAGGATGGCAACGGTACCCGAATGCTCGGCGAAGCGGCTCTTGAAGCGTGCCATCGTCTGGGGCGTAAGCGAGATTTCCGGTACGAGAATGAGCACCCCCTGCCCTTCAGCGATGACCTGCGCGGCTGCCTGCAGGTAGACCTCCGTCTTGCCGCTCCCGGTCACCCCCTGTAGAAGAATGGGGCGGAAGGAGCCGGTGCGATGGGCTTCCAAAATGACATCGAGGGCGTGCTGCTGTTCTTCGTTCAGTGTCAGCGGCTCACTGGGAGCGTATGATTCGCCGCCGGTGGGATCGCGGTGCACCGGTCGGTCTTCCAGTCCCACGAGCCCTTGCTTGGCGAGTGCGCGACAGGCGGCGAGTGCCGAAGTGCCGCCGAACTCAGACAGGAAGCCCGCTCCTTCCTCGAGCTCCATGAGGAAACGGAGGATGGCACTTTGGCGGGGTGCGCGTTTGTTGATGCGGTTCAGCTCCTCTTCGTCCGGACGCCGGAGGAGCGTCGCGTATTTCTGAGTCTTTTCCTCATGGCGTTCGCGGCGTACGGGTTCCGGCACGATGCAGCGCAGCAACTGCTCTGCAGGTACTGCGTAGTAAGCTGCCGCCCACTCCGCGAGGTCCATGAGCGCGGGACTTACCACGGGTTCCTCTTCGATGAGCCGCACCAAGGGCTTCAACCGGTACTCCGTACTCGCCTCCACGAGCTTGAGTACCGTGCCGGTGGCGCATCGCCCGCGCAGCGGTATCTCCACTCGGCAGCCTCTCTGCACCCGCATACCGGGCGGAACGGCGTAGTCGAGCACCATATCGCTGATGCCGTCCACCAGCACGCGCACCGCACCCACCCCCAACGCGCCCACCAAGTCAGTGGGGGAGCCTACCGAGGACGCAGGATGCGCGTCCTGCTCGTTGCAGCCGGTTTCACCGGAAACGCTCATTCATCTACCTCATCGCTGGATATGATGCGTACCACAACCCGTTTCCCGAGCTTGTCGCCCGCACCCTTCGCCAATGAGCGGATGGCGGAGGCGGTCATACCATTGTGCCCTATCAGCATGGGTACATCTTCTTGCGGAACAACGAGGCGAAAGCGCACCATGCTGTTGTCCGCAGATTGCGCCACCCGCAGCTGCGCTTGCTCCGGATACTTGAGGAAGGGCTTCGTCACGGTAAGCAAGTACCGACCTACTGTTTCTATGAGCTTTTGCATGGCTGTCCTATGGTGGTTCTCTGTCGTTGCACCCATATTACCCCAAATCACCCCGCCCTGTCAAGCCAACAGCGAGCCTGCCGATAAATAAAACGCTTAGTGGCACATCTGTCCCAAGAAAAATATGAGCTTCGTGGTGGGCGATGACTTTGAGGCAGGAAGACGCGAGGGTGATTAAGTACGAGGTACGAAGTACGAAGTACGAAGTGAAGAAGTTAGGCGCAACGGAGTTGCGCGGAATGTGGCTGCAAAGCCGGGGAGTAACGGGCGGGGTAGGCAATGGTAATATGCGGGGGAATCCGAACTTAGCACAACGGAGCCGCGCGGAGGAAGTGCTCGGCGCGGCTCTCTGACTGAGGTTTGTGTTCTTACTTGAGCAAAACCTTGAAGTCCACCACGGCAGCGCGTTTGGCGGTGACGAGCACGGGATTGCCGTCAATCGCTTTAATCTCAGGGATTTCGAGCACGAGCTGCTGGATCTTACGGAGGGTATCGGCGAGGGGACCGACCGCTTTCGGGGCTTCGCCGCGCACCCCGTTGAGGATGGTACCCACCTTAGTTTCCTTAATCATGGCATCAAAATCATCCGCCGGGAGGATGCGCATCGTTGTATCGCGCATGACCTCGGTGTAGATACCGCCGGTGCCGAAAACCATGACACGCCCGAACGTTTTATCGCTGTTGACGCCGATAATCGTCTCCGTGCCGTTGGTGATCATCTCCTGGATGAGGATGGAAGCACCCTTGAGTTTGTATTTCTCGATGGAACCCCAGAGTCCGCTCCATGCTTCTCGGAATGTAGTGTCATCGCGGACATTGAGGTAGATACCCTTCATCTCTGTCTTATGCAGGGCATCCGGCGCGGAAAGCTTGAGTACGACCGGATTGGGGAAGATATTGTGGCAGAATTCCAAGGCTTCTTCCTTCGCGGTGAAGTTGGCACTCTTGGGGAAGTCGATGCCATAGTGGAGCATCAGCCGGTTCACCGTTTCCTGCGGCAGCGAGGCATGCCCTGCCTGTTGCGCGGCGACGACGGCATCGTGCAGTTCCTTCGGCACCGGATGCGTTTCCACCGTGGCGAGTTTCTTCCCGCGATAGCGCATCTGCGCCTTGAGCATACCCAAAAGACGCACGACATCCGCCGGGTACTCGTAGGTAAGCACGTGGGCAGCTGCCAGCAGCTTGCGCCCGGCATCCACATGCGCACCACCCACGAAGGAGCAGAAGATGTTCACGTCCTTATACTGCGGCACAATGCGAATGATGGCTTCGGCTGTACCGGTCGGGTCGGTTACGCGCTGCGGAGTCAGCAGGACGAGAATGTTCTTGTACTCCCCGCATTCGCAGAGCACGCGCAGGGCATTCTCATAGCGGTCGGCTTTCGCGTCACCCACCACGTCAATGGGATTGCCCACGGATGCCTCCGGTGTCAACACCGCCTTAAGGGCTTCCGTCGTCTTTTCGCTCGGATGCGCCAAGTCCAGCCCCGCATCCTCGCACAAATCGGAAGTGAGCACCCCCACACCCCCGGCGTTTGTGAGCACTGCCACCTGCCCGTCAAAGTGCGTGTGGTTGCAGTATTGCAAAATCTCCAGCAGCCCGAAGAGCTCGCGGTCATTGTATGCTTGGATAGCCCCCGCCCCTTGCAGCGCAATCTCTAACACGCGGTAGTTGGGTGCCAAGGAGCCGGTGTGCGAGAGCGATGCCGCTTGGGCTTTGCTGCTCTTGCCGGGCTCCATGATGACGCAAGGTTTCGTGTCGGACACCTTCTTGAGCACTTCCAAGAAGCGTCGCCCATTCTTGAGCGACTCGAGGTAAAAGACGAATGCCGATGTGTTGGGGTCATTCTTGAGGGCTTCGAGCAACGTATCCTCCCCCAGCACAGCTTTATTGCCGATGGAAATGAAATGCGAGAAGCCGATGCCCTTCCCGGCAGCCCAATCCATGATGGCCGAGCAATACGCACCGGATTGCGAGATAAACGCCACGTTGCCCTTCTTGGGGAATCCATCCGCGAACGACGCATTCATGTTGTCGTAGGTGGAAATGTGTCCGAGGCAATTCGGACCGAGCAGGTTGATGCCGTTATCCAAGCACTTTTGGGCTATGCGCTTCTCCAGCTCTTTCTCACCGACTTCCGCGAAACCGGCGGTGATAATCGAGATGTTTTTGGTCTTGTTGAGCACGCAGGCATCAATGACCGGCTCCGTAAAGCGCGCCGGGACCAAAATGACTACCAAATCCATCGGCTTGGGCAGCTTGTCGACCGACGCGTAACACGGCTTCCCGTAAACCTCCTTCCCGTCGAGTTTCGGGTTCACCCCGTATAGCTCGCCGGTATACCCTGCGGCTATGATGTTGTTGAATACGACAGCTCCCAGCTTAGCCGGATTGTCTGATACCCCGACTACAGCTATGCTCTGCGGCTGAAAGAATGATTCCAATGACATGGCTCGTTTGTTGAATGATGAAAAATTATGCACCCCTCCGTCACAGGGGGGGCAACACTTCCATACTACCACATTGCCCCCCACTTTGCAAGTCCACAAACGAAATTTTTCCGATGTGCCGAGGAAAATCACAGCCCTCCCAAGAGAAATACGAGCTCCGTGGTGGGCGATGATTTTGCGGCAGGAAGACACGGAGGTGATCAAGTACGAGGTACGAAGTGAAGGAGTTAGGCGCAACGGAGTTGCGCGGGGAGGCAAAGCTGGAGAGCGACTGGTGAGGTGCGCGGAAGTGTTGTGCTGGGAAGTCTTGTTGGGCGCACGTAACCCGCATGGGGATTAACATTACTGCGTTTTTTTCGAATTTTTTTGGGACAGGCGTGGCACACCCGTGCAGTTTCAACACTCTTACCACGCACCACTTCCAGCCACATCCGCACCGCTCCCTCCCCATCACACACGCTTTCCCCGCACATCACCGCCGCCTACCACACCCGCTTTCCCCGGCTTTGCCACTTCGTACCTCGTACCTCGTACTTCTTGTTGGGTCAGGCAGTGGATGGCCCCGCCCTCCGGCAGGAAGGCGCGGGCATCGAAACCACTCACTTGGAAACCGGGGAAAGCTTCGCGCAAGATACCGAGGGCACGGTCGTCCTGCTTCGGTTGAGCAAAAGTGGGAACGATGACACAGCCGTTGCAGATGAGGAAGTTGGCGTAGCTGGCGGGCAGTTGGTGCAAACGCCACCCGTCGCGAATGAGGGGCTCCGGCATGGGAAGTGGGATGATCTCCACGTGGCTGCCGGAAAGTGTGCGCAAATCTTGCAGGTGCTCGTTGTTCTCGGCGAGCACGCGATAATTCGGTGAATGCGGGTCCGTTTCCGCGATAGCCACCACGGCATCCTCGCACACAAAGCGCACCATATCGTCGATGTGTCCGTCCGTGTCATCCCCCTCGATCCCGCGCCCGAGCCAAAATACCGCTTTCGTACCCATCATGCGGTGCAGCTCGGCTTCGATGTCGGCTTTTGTTGCTCCCGGGTTACGATTCGGATTGAGCAGCACTGCCTCTGTGGTCAAAATCAACCCCGTCCCATTGCCCTCAATCGCCCCGCCCTCCAGCACCATGCGGCTCCGCAGTCTCGGCAGGGAGAGTGCCGTTGCCATGCGCTCCGCGATGCGGTCATCCTGCTCCCAAGGGGGGAACTTCCCGCCCCATGCGTTGAAGCTCCAGTCCGCCACCTGTAGACCGCCATCCTCGCGCCGTACAAAGATTCCGCCGTGGTCTCGGCACCACACATCATCGCTCGGATGGTCGTAGAGTTCCACGTTCGCACCCGCGCCGAGCACCTCGCGTATGTGCTCATGGAGCTCCGCTGCCGCATTCAATCGCACCACGGCATGCCGCGCGATCTCTCGCACCAATCGCGCAAACTCGTGCTCGAACCGGGCGCATTCACCGTCCCACAAGTCCGTACGGTGCGACCAAGTGAGCCACACCGCCTCCTGCGCCGTCCACTCGGCTTCCCACGTCAACGCAGCCCCACAAACTGTGTCCCCCCCTAGGCACGCTTGACTTTCGACATCGAACGGTTGATGTTTGCGCATTGTCGTACGGGCGATCAGTGAAACGAGACGGAGCAAAAATGGCGGAAGAAACCGTAGTTTCGCTGCCCACCATACCGATACACTCCGACCGCGACTCGAACGCGGGACCCCAAGCTTAGAAGGCTCGTGCTCTATCCAACTGAGCTATCGGAGCATGTCACCGCGCAGTATACCTGCACCCCTCCCCATTGTCAAGTCCACATTGACTCTACTGTTATCCCATGTTTTTGGGCGGTCGTCGGCACGATCTTCTGCATCCGCGATGCATACTTGACATTTCAGTGTGCGGGTGATAGTTTGAGTGCATGCAAACGGGAGGGTTGACAGATGAAATCGAGCGACTCAAGCACGGGCGGAACGCGGTGATCCTCGCGCACAGCTACCAACGCGCAGAAATACAGGATGTGGCAGATTTCGTGGGGGATTCCCTTGCCTTGGCGAGGTATGCGCAGCAGGTGAGCTGCGATGTCATCGCCTTTTGCGGCGTCCATTTTATGGCGGAAACCGCGTGTATCCTCAACCCGACGCGTACGGTTCTGCTGCCGGACGCGGACGCGAATTGCTCGTTGGAAGCGAGCTGCCCCGCCGATGAATTGGCTGCTTTTCTGGAGGAGCACCGGGAGCAGAATTACTATGTCATCGCCTACATCAACTGCTCGATAGGCGTGAAGGCGTTGGCGGACGTCATCGTGACGAGCGGCAACGCCCGGCAGATCGTGGAGAAAGCACCGACGGATCGCCCCATCCTCTTTGTCCCGGATGAAAATTTGGGGGCGTGGGTGGCTCGCCAAACCGGGAGGGAAATGACGCTCTGGAAGGGTGCCTGCCACGTTCACCGTCAATTCAATCGCGACCAAATCCTGCGTGCCAAGCAGCAATACCCGGAAGCGGAAGTGGTTTGCCACCCGGAATGTCGGGAGGAAGTGCGTCTGATGGCAGACCATATCTGCTCCACAGAGAAAATGATCGGCTATTGTCGGGAAAGCCGGGCAAAGTGCTTCCTCATCGTGACCGAGGTCGGTATCCTGCACCGCCTGCGCAAGTTGGTCCCCGACAAAGAGTTCATCGCGGTGGAGCAGACTCCGTGCGGGTGCGCGGAGTGCGAGTTCATGAAACTCAACACCCTCGAGAAATTACGCAATTGTTTGCGCGACATGCGCCCGAGGGTTTCCCTGCCGGAGGATTTGCGTATGCGGGCACTGGCTCCCTTGCAGCGCATGCTCGAGCTCTCCCGTTGACCCGTCCCCGTGAACTTGGCACCCCACATCCTCGCGCGCGGGAATTGGATATCGAACGCCGAGTTCATGGAGCTCGCTCTCTACGATGAGCAGCGCGGCTACTACAGCCAAAATCTCACCGAAATCGGTCCGAGGGGTGACTTCTCGACTGCCGCGAGCATGAGTGAACTCCCGGCGAGGTGTCTGATACGGCACTGGCGCGAGTCCTGTCGTTCTCTCGGTCGCAACCTCCCCTTCATCGAAATCGGGGGAGGGACAGCCGGTCTCGCCCTCTCCGTTTACCGCAATCTCGACTTCTTTGAGCGTCTACGTGTGCGTTATTACATGGTGGAAAGGTCCCCTGCCCTGCGGAGTTGGCAGTCTCTCGCCCTCGGCAACTTTGCCCGTGTCTTTCCGGATATGCCGCGTGCCCTGAAACACGCCGGGGGGCGCGCCTTCATCTTCTGCAACGAGTTGCCGGACGCTTTCCCCGTCCGCCGCTTCGTGTGTCAGGGTGGCGTGTGGCACGAGCTCGGTTGGAATGTGCGGGACGATGGCACCATCACGGAAGTCCCGCGCGCCTGCTCCTCCCTGCCGGAAAGCGGCGCGTTCTCTCGTTGGGCACAGGAGGGGCAAATCATCGAGGTGAATGAAGCCTACCACCAATGGTACATTTCTTGGCAACCTTTCTGGGAGCTCGGGTGCTTCGTGACCATCGACTACGGCGCGGAAATCGATGCCCTGTACTACCGCCGCCCCCGGGGAACACTGCGCGGCTACAAAGCCCATACCCTGCTCAGCACCGAAGAATTACCGGCACTCGCGGGGCATTGCGACATCACGGCGGATGTGAACTTCACCGACCTCCTTGCGCTGGCTCGTCGCTACCCCGGCGATACCGTGCGGCTCCTCTCCCAGCGGGAATACTTCCTACCCTGCGTCCGCCCCGATGTCCCCGCCGACGCCCACCTCGTGCGTACCCCGGGTGCCGGTGACCACAACCTCGTCCTCATCCAAACCCGCAATGAAGGATGAGGATGAATGAGGTGCCAAGCGTGCTCCTCGGCTTTGCGTACGTACTTTTTATATCGCTACGTCCTTATTGCGCGAGCCATTCGAGGACGTTTAGACTGCGGATGCCATCGAAGTCGGTGGTGCCGTAGTTGCGTGAAAGGATGAACTTGGGGTAATTATCACGGATGAGACGCAGAGACGCGAGCTCCCGGTGGAGGGTTTCGGGTGAGTTCATGGTGTCGGTGACTTGGAAATACGCGAGTCCGTCGGGGGTCTCGGCGACGAAGTCGACCTCTCGAGGCACGGAGGGGTCTTTGTTATCGACTTTGCCCACGTACACCTTATATCCACGGCGGAGGAGTTCCAGATACACCACATTTTCTAGGATATGCCCCGTATCCTCGCCGCGATTGCCGAGTAAGAACCTGCGGAGTCCGAGGTCGACGAGATAGTATTTGTTGGGTGTCTTGAGAATCTTGCGTCCCCTCACATCGAAGCGATCCGCCCGGTACCAGATGTATGCTTGCAGGAAGGCACTCAGGTAACTATCCAACGTTGCAGGGGAAATCTTGGTGCCGTCAGTAGCCAGCATGTCACTCATCTTTTTGACAGAAATTGGGGACCCGATGGTACCCGCCATAAACCGCATGATGCGGCGAATGACGGCGGGGTTCGACAGCCCCCGCTTCTCCATGATGTCGCGCAGTACCACGGTATCCAGTAGCCCGAATAAATAGGCGGCAACCTGCCTCTGCGTGTCGGCACCCTGATTCTGTACGAAGTGTTGAGTGTACGGGAATGAGCTGTACTGCAGGTACTCCGCGTACGCCTTGTCGAGATTTTCTGTGGGGCGGATCGACAGGTATTCCTTGAAAGATAGGGGAAACATGGAGATTTCGACGTACCGCCCCGCGAGTAAGGTCGCCCACTCGCCCACCTGTAGCCGTGAATTCGACCCGGTCAAGTAGAGATCAATGTCTTTTTTCTCGTATAAACTCCGAACTGCCTTCTCAAAGTTCGGTACATTCTGAATTTCATCCAAAATGACATAATTCGGTTTCCCTTTCACTAGGTGCTCCATGACGTGCTGATGCAGCAGACGATAATCCAAAAGATGTGAATACTCCAACTCCTCCAAGCGGATGTATTGTATCTGCTCTGCCGAGATTCCTTGTTTCCGCAATTCCTGCACGTACAGCCCAAAAACCGTCGATTTCCCGCATCGTCGTACCCCGGTGAGTATCTTGATGAGATCTGTGTCTTTAAATGACAGCAAATCATGAA
>CAYRJI010000066.1:0-11202 GCA_964424645.1 uncultured Akkermansia sp.
ACCGTCGCGCCGCCCTGCAAGGACACGCCTCGGCAAAGAAACACCTGAAACGCCACGGAATCACGCTGTGATGCAGGTGAAAAGATCGACGAACTTTGATTTATTCTCCACGCGTTGTTTCGGCTTTGCCTCCTTCCTCCTCCCTCTGCGCAACTCCGTTGCGCCTAACTCCTTCACTTCGTACTTCGTACTTCGTACCTCGTACTTGATCGCCCCCGTGTTGCCACGCGATGAAGTTATCGCTCTGCTCTGAGTGCTTAATTTATTTGGGACAGATGTGATGTGGTAAGTATGCCCTCATATTTGTCTTTTCATTGGGTGGAGGATATGGTACAATGCGACCGGTTATGCCGGAAAACAAACGCCGCACGAGGGAACGCCGGGGGAAGGACAAGGACAACCCGTGGGGGAGCCTCATGGACCGGGAGGAAGCCTCGGACCGGGAAACCCCGGAGGAGGAGCTGATAGGCAGCGACGATGAAGGGCGGGAAGATGTGCAAATGACCGAGGAAGACGAGGGCGGAGACGTGGGGTGGTGGCGGCGATTGAGCGTTTGGAGCATCTTGGCGGCGGTGCTGTATTTGTTATTTATCGGTGGGTTGGTGTACACGGTGATGCAGATGTGGGTACCGCAGGAAATGGGAGACATTGCCGGATACGGTGACAGAGGACCTGCGCACGATCTGACGCTGGCTCTCAAAAATGCGGGTGGCACAGAAATTAGTTTTACGGAAGGGGAGATCAATCGATATCTGCGCGACACATGCCGTATGCGTCAAGGCGGCATATTTTCACTCGTTGCCCACGAGCAAGGCGTGGGCGTGCGCATTCACGACGGCTATGCGGAATTGGTGATTGACCGCCTCGTGAGCACCAATATTCATCAAACAACAGCTGTTCACCTGAGCTTTGCGCGTGAACGGCGGCTCGGGCGTTCCGAGCTGCGCATTGACTTTCGTGGGGGTCCCCCCATACTCAATACCATGCCGCGTGGGGGCAGTATTGGGCGGGTAGGTGTGCCCCAGAGGTATATGGAGATGCTGCGTCCGGCACTGCATACCCTCGCCGAGTGTTACCCCGAGTTTGTGGGTCTCATACGTCAGTATGGTTATTTTCCGGAGTTTGTACGCGGACGCAACGAAGCGGAGGGGCGCGTCCGCCTCATACCACTTCACCCCTCATCAACAGATTGAGCCGACATGGAGGATGCTCGCCCTCAAGAGACTGCGCCGCATGCGTCCGTATTTCATCGCATTTCGCTCCTGCTTTATCAGTTTATTTGTCTGTTGATGAGGATAACGGATGTGCGGGTGGTAGCGGTGCTCGGGCGCATCGTGGGTTACGTGGTGTGGGCGGTAGCGGGGAATCGCCGCCGTATCGTGGCACGTAATCTGCGCATTGTGGTGGATCCGGAACTGCGACCGGATAAGCTCAGTCCCATGGTACGCCGCAATATTGTGCGCACCATCATGAATCTGGCATGCTCCATCAAAACGGGGCTTATGACGGCGCGCGAAATGGAGCGTTTTATCCACTTGGAGGGCGCGGAGCACTTTGAGAAATGTGGCTCCGGTGGGCACACCGTCATATCCTGCATTCCCCACGCCGGGAATTGGGAGGCATTGGCGCGCATCCGCCCCTATTTCCACCGTGTCCCGCACTTTGCTTCCATGTACCGTCGCCTCTCCAATCCCCTGCTCGAGGAATTTGTCTATAAATCCCGCACACGTCATGGGTGCGAGATGTACAGCAAGGAGGACGGGCTACGCGAGGTGCTCAGGCTGGCGCACGGGGGTGGTTTGCTCGGTGTGCTCAGTGATCAATTTGTCGCCGAGGGCACCTACTTGCCGTATTTCGGGAAAGTGACGGGTGTCACCCCGCTGCCTGCCCTCATCTACAAGCGTTGCAAGGGTAAGGGGCATCTCTTTTCTGTGTTTACGCGCAACACCGCCCTCGGTCACTGGGATACGGTGCTCGGACGCGAAATTCATCTGCCGGAAAACTGCCATACGATACCCGCCATTACCATGCAGGTGAATCTTGCCCTAGAGAAGTGCCAAAATGAACATATTTTGGATGGCTTTTGGATGCACCATCGGTGGAAAAGCACCTCTATCATTGCCCCGAAGATGGACGAGGAGACCCTCGCGTTGGTGCGCCGGTTTACGCGTTTGCCTTTCCGTATGCTCGTGGTAAGCCCGGAGGAGCCGGATGCCGCCCGGCAGCTTGCCCCTGCCGTGAGTGCCCTCGGTTCCTGCCGCCCGGATGCACAGGTGTGCCTCCTTTGCCCATGTGCGTTGAAAGATTTTTGGCAGACTCAGCCGGGTGTCGCTCATGTGCCGGTAACAGACGGTTCCCGGAGTGTGCGCGCTCAATTGGATGCGGATGATATTTACCGCGACGGTCCCTTCGATGTCCTCTTTATGTTCGGCGGCGGAAGACGGTTATGGCGCGAGTTGCAGTGCATCTTCCCGGTATATACGGTGGGATGGAGTACCCACCCCCTCGCTAAAAAGTTTCGCCTCGTCTACCGACAACGAAGCTCCTCCGCCTTCCCGATGACGGAAGATTACGCCGCCTGTCTCCTGTCGCACCACGACATCCGCATCCCGTCCATGCCGTAGACACTGCACACTCGAACACCTGTTTTTTGTGTGGAATTGTATTGTTTCACACTTGAGAAACGGACGGGAATCGTGTACAATGCCGGTGGTATGAAAGAGACACTCACAGACATCAAGGGGAGGCGCAGTTGCAGGAAATACACGGATGCGCCCGTGGAGCGCGAGTTATTGGAAGAGGTATTGGAGGCGGGGAAGTATGCGCCTACGGGTCATGGCACGCAGTCTCCGCTCATGGTGGTGGTCACGGATGCGGAGCAACTCCGCGCACTTTCGGCTCTCAACGGGCGTGTATGGGGCAAAGAGATAGACCCCTTCTACGGAGCACCTGTGGCTGTGTTTGTGATGGCGGACAAGCATGCCCCTACGGGGGTACAGGATGCGTGCTTGGTGATGGGCAACCTGATGCTGGCAGCGCACGCACTCGGTCTGGGTTCCTGCTGGATCAACCGAGGCAAGGAAATGTTTTGTCTGCCGGAAGGGGAAAGTATTCTGCGCCGCTGGGGGGTTGACCCGGAGCAGTATGAGGGGCTGGGCATCTGCATACTCGGTCACCCGGATAAGGAAGGTATCACCCGTCCCAAACCCCGCAAAGGCGACTACGTCCTCTACGTTTGACCCCCTGACCTGCAAGCCTATGCTTCCCCCGGATCCCACGCCTTCCATCTACTCCCGCCTCAACGATAGTGCCGCAGAGCAGGAGATCAATCTCCGTCCGCCGGACTTTGATGCATTTTGCGGTCAGGAGAAGGTCAAGGAGCGACTGATGCTCATGGTGGCGGCGGCGAAACAGCGCGGGGATGTGCTCGACCACGTGTTGCTCAGTGGACCGCCCGGGCTGGGCAAGACGACCCTCGCCTACATCATCGCGCACGCCGTGGGGCGCAATCTCTACATCGCTTCCGGACCCCAAATCGAAAAGGCACGCGATTTAGCGGGGCTGCTCACGCGGCTGGAAGAAGGAGATGTCCTGTTTATCGATGAAATTCACCGCTTGACCCCGGCTGTGGAGGAGTACCTTTACCCGGCAATGGAGGATTACCGCCTCGACATCATGATCGACCAAGGACCGGCGGCTCGCTCGGTGAACATGCGGCTGAAACCCTTCACCCTGATCGGGGCAACGACGCGGAGCGGCATGCTGACCGGTCCCCTCCGCTCCCGTTTCGGTATCGCCAACCGGTTGGATTACTACACCTCGTCCGAACTCTGCCACATCCTCACTCGCTCGGCGGGTTTGCTGGGTGTCGCCATCACTCCCGAAGGAGCGGAGGCCATTGCTCGTCGCTCGCGCGGTACTCCACGTGTCGCCAATGCTCTGTTGCGGTGGGTCAGGGACTATGCCCAAGTGCGTGCCGACGGCGAAGTCAATGCTTCGGTGGCTGAGCGTGCGCTGGAGATGATCGATATCGATGCCGATGGCTTGGATGAAATGGACAAACGTATCCTAGAGTCTCTCATCTACAAGTTCGACGGCGGACCGGTGGGACTGTCGTCCCTCGCCGTCGCCTTGGGGGAGGACGCTTCCACGCTCGAAGATGTGCATGAGCCCTTCCTGATTATGCAGGGTTACATCAAACGCACCCCGCGTGGACGCGAAGCGATGCCTTCTGCCTACGCGAAGCTCGGCGTCACGATGGGGAACGATGAACAGAAAGAATTGAACCTGTGAGTTTACCGTGACTTCGCCCCTCCTTCCTGTCCAATAGAAGACGAGAGTCCTATGAAAGCAATTACCCGGATTTTGATGATAGTCATCTGCGGTATGCTGATGGTGCAGTGCGCGCAGCAAAGTATGCAGAGACAGGTGAGGAAGTCGCGCACGGTCGTACTCGACATAGGGCACTACTACGCCCCGGGGCGCGGAGGACAGGGGGCTCGCACCCCCGATGCCCGCTTCGGCGGTCCAATTGAAGAGTGCGAATTTTGGTACAGACATGCCGGGGTGGTCAAGCGCGTCATTGAACAAGCGGGCTACCGATGTGTCGTCATCAATCGCGGAGATACCCCTACCGACCCACATTTAGCGGCGGCGGCGCGCGAATTAGGGGTAATCCAAGTGAAGTCCCCGCGACCGACGGGGGTGTACCGCTCCCGTCACCATCCGGAGCGTATGGCGGTGGGTATGCTCAGTGCCGATTATGCCTTGGATTGGAAACCCGCAGCCGTCGTTTTCCTCCACCTGAACAGCGAATCCGATGGCTGGCTCACCTCCTGCAAGGGTGCATTCTACTGCAACTATGCCGGGCAGGAACTCGCCTCCACAATGGCTCAGCAGATGAACCGTACCCTCTTCAACCGCACCCTGCCCAACCACGGGTACCCCTGCGGCGTCGTGATCCGAACGGACGGTCACAAGGGCGGAGGCGATTGGCTCAATACGTGCAACGATTCTTACGTGCCCGCCGTGATTACCGAAGCCGTCTTCCTCTCTAACCCCGAACATGTGCACTTCCTGAATCGTCCCTCCTATGCCGTTCGCTTCGCAGAGGTCATCGGCGAGGGTATTGTCCGCTACCTCCGCAATCGGTAGGGCTGCGCTTTAGACGCGGCAAGGTTGCGCAGAGGGAAGTGAGGGAAGCGAGGTCAGATGGAAGCGTGGAGGGAAAGTCATCAGGCTGATGCCCCCCCCCCCGGTACGCAAAGTGCCCGTACCTGCGTAGGAATCAGCATTGTGGCGATTTTCAGCAATTTTCTTGAGGCAGGTGTCATCACACACGCACCTTCTTTCCGCCCCCGCCACTTTCTCCTCATACATCCTTTTCCGGTTTTGTGTATTTCGGACTTTCTATGGCAGAGTTGCGGAGGGTGGCAACCACGAGTTGACTGCTGCGTCGGGATGCACCGGAGTGGACATTCAGGGCTTGGAAGGCACGTTCTGCGCGGGCGGCAGCAGATTGGGGGTCGTTGAGGATGCTTTGCAGGGTAGAAGGCAATTCCTGCGGGGAGCAACGGAGGATGGAATCTCGAGAGAGCAGTAGGTCAACGAGGTCAGCAAAGTTGCTCATGTAAGGACCGACCACCACGGGGACGCGAGCTGCAATGGCTTCCGTCGGGTTTTGCCCGCCGTCTGCCAGAAAACTTTTTCCGATGACAGCCACGTGGGAGAGGGAAGTCCACTCGCGGAGCTCTCCGGTGGTGTCGACGACGTAGCATACGTCCGGAGCGGGAGATTCGGGGAGGGGGGCATCAGAGCTGCGCAGTATCGGGGAGAATCCGGCGGCGAGCAAGTCGTGTACGATGTCCGCGCGGCGTTCCATGTGGCGCGGCACGATGAGAGGGAAGGCACCGACGGAGCGGGCGGCTTCGGCAATGAGTTTTTCCTCACCGGCGTGGGTGGAGCAGGCGAGGACAATGGGGCGGGAACCCGCGAGCCGCCGTAAAATGTCCGCGAAGTCTCGGCGTGGGGCAGGGGGGGTATCATCGAGAACATCGAACTTAATACTCCCCGTGACGGAAATAATTTTCGGGTTGACGCCGATGTTGGCAAAGCGCGCGGCATCGTTCTCATTCTGTGCGCCGAGAGCACTGAGGTAAGTGAAGAGCACACGAGAGACGGGGCGAATGGCGGCGTATCGGCGTTCACTGCGTGGGGAGAGGCGAGCGTTGAGCATCACCATCGGTATTCCGAGTTTGCGGCAGATATGCCCTTGGTTCGGCCAGAGCTCGGCTTCAATGAGCACGACAACCTGTGGGGCAAAGCGACGCATGACGGCACGCACGACGCAGGGAATATCCAGCGGGGAGTAAATGACACGCAGACCGGCGATGTCCGCCGCTCGGGCAATTTGCAGCCCTGTGGCTGTGGAGGTAGCCAGCACGACGGGGAAAGAGAGCTCGGAGCTGCGACTGCGTATCCATTTCAGGGCAATGAAAACCTCGCCCACGCTCACGGCATGCACGTAAAGCACGCCCTTCGGTTCATCCTGAGGGGGGGTACGGAAATGTCCGAACCTCTCCGACAAGTCCCTCCATGAACCACCGCGACGCCTCGTTTTAATCAGAAACCCCGGCAGCGACAGGAGCAAAAAAATCGGGTACAAAAGGTTGTAGACGATGAGCAGCAGGGCACGAGTCATGATTGGCGACGGTAAAATAGCAGAGTGTTTTTCCCGTAGGTGCGCTCATCGACGATGTCCCAGCCGGGGAAGACACGGGACAGGCGGTCGCCCACACCGTAGCCCACCTGAGCTTCGGCTATGAAAAAACCGTCGGGCAGGAGCCGCTCCGCCACGCCGCCGGTCAGTAATTCGGCGATCATGTCACGGTCACCTATGCCTTTGCAATAGGGAGGGTCGGCGAAAATGAGATGGAACGACTCGTGCGAGTGTCGGACGAAAGTCAGGCAATCCGCTTGGACGATGCGCCCTCCCGAAAGTTTTGCCCGCTCGTAGTTACGCATGGCTGCTTGGCAGGCACTCCGCGAAGCATCTACCATGCACGCGTACGCAGCACCGCGACTCAGTGCTTCCAGCCCGACAGAACCGGTGCCGCAGCATAGGTCAAGCATCCGCGCCCCGGGAAGTAATGGGGTCAGTATGTTGAAGAGAGCCGCCCGCACACGGTCTTGTGTCGGACGCACTTCCCCCTTCGGTACATACAGGGAGAGTCCTTTGGCGGTGCCGGCAATAATTTTCATACTACGCACCCGAGATATTCATCGGGGAAACCGGGGGGGGGAAGGGCACCACACCAAAAACTGCGACGGAGCAACCATCCGTCGCAGCCGTACACCGAACAAAATTTCGTCCTGAGCACCCGAACACACTGCACCCCGAGACGCACACTGTACAGTGCGGAGGGATGCAGACATCGCGATGGGGGAAATGCGGCTTACCGTTGACCCGGTTTGCCGACATTCGCTCCCGGTGTGGAGTTTGCAAAGCGCAGCAGGTAATTCCCGCTAGCCAGCGACGTGTCCGGGTTGACCTTGGAGCGTTCATCGAACGTGTATGATAGGTACACGTACTTGCCGTCTGTCGTGCGTGAAACCCGAAGTGTCACTTTGAGTGTGGTGAGCGATGTCTCTTTTTCGAGAACCCACATCGTCCCCGTCTGCGCTCCATAAACACTGGACGCGGGAGCAGTGAACTCCCGGGGCATCAGGATTCCGTCGTTGGAAATCCACTCATTCTTGTCTGCATCATAACGCAACGCACTCAGTGTCAGAGGAACCGTGCTGCGTGTACGCGCATCCACCGTCAGGGACAGGACGCGCCAAGTTCCCTCCTGCGTTTTCTGGAGACCCAGAGCCACTTGGGTTCTGGGTACGATGCGTGTTTTATTCCACGCATTCACAAATTCGTCATAATCTGCGCGGTTGGGCCAGAGCGTGGGGTTATACTCCGGGCACTGCATGGCTGAAAATTCTTCCACCAATGCGGTTTTTTGCTCCGGTGTGAGTTTGTTGATATTTTCGTTGATCTTGCGGACGGGTTCCCTGAGACTCTCGTCCGGAACCGCACGCACTTCGGCACCTGTCCGAAGTGCTCCGTCCGCTGTGGGGAAATAGTCTTCCATGACACCCGCCTTATCATCTGCGTGAGCGACAAGGGCGGGCACTGCCAACGCTGCTATGATGTATGAAAACGCTTTCATAAAGACGGGAGGGAGTGTAGCACGACTCTTTTTTCTTGGCAAGTGCAAAATTTCGTGGTAGAGTGGCGAGCGTGCGTGAGAGAAATGCTCTGCGCCGTGATGTGTTTACCATGGGGGAGCATTTGTACGACACAAAAAATAATGCAAAAAGAGAGATGAAAGCAACGTTGTTCACAGCAATTTTGGTGTCCGGTATTCTGGGATTGACCTCATGTTCCGGTACGCGCTCGCTCAATTCTGTTTCGGCCAATTCAATTGGTTCGGTAGGACAGCTCATCCCCGGCACGGTGACGGGAGAACGTACGATCGATGTGGAAGCCACGGATACATCGCGGAATTTGGGTACGGGAGTGGGGGCTGCCATCGGTGCCGGTGCCGGTTCGCTGCTGGGTAGAGGAAAGGGACAGATTGTCTCGTCTGTGGGCTTCGGGGTACTCGGGGCACTGGCGGGGCGGGAAGTAGGCGAAGCGGTCGGGAAAACGAAGGGGCAGATACTCACCATCAAGGCGGATGCAGGTGAGCAGTCCTACACGGTCACTCAGCCGATCTATAAAGAGATTGGGGCAATCCAAGTCGGTACCCACGGCAATCTTCAGTACAGCGGTGCCGAAAGTAAGTTCCTGCCGGACGGTTTTTAAGTGACGTTACGTCCCATCTTTTCTCGCTCGTCCCGTATGAATACCGAAATGACCGGCGTCGGACAGCCCGTCGGCGGGGGTGTTTTGGGGGCTGCATCGGTACAATTCTATGAGTTGCGCAATGGAGTAGTCGATGCCCGCATATCAAATTACGGTGCCCGCTTGGTGGCACTCAACTACAAGGGGCGCGACATCGTGTACGGACCGAAAACCCCGCAGGGGCTCTTGAGTGACACCTGCTACTGCGGGGCGGTGTGCGGACGCGTGGCAAACCGAATCGCCGGGGCAGAGTTTACGTTGGATGGACATCCGTATAAACTCTTTGCCAATGACGGGTGCAACCACCTGCACGGCGGAAAAGTGGGCTTTTCGCATCGGCTCTGGCGCGTAGAGGAGTTCCGGGAGGCGGAGTGTTTGTCGCTTTCTCTGGTGTCACCCGTCGGGGAGGAGGGATACCCCGGGCAGGTAACCGTGCGGCTTACCTACAGCATACACGGGGCGCGACTCGAGCTCCGAGTGACGGCTACGACGACGGAGAAGACCCTGCTCAATCTCACCAACCACGTATACTGGAACATGCGGGGAAGCGGTACGATCGATGACCACCTATTGAGCGTGGATGCGGAGGAGTACACTCCCATGCTCGACCACATACCTACCGGGGAGCGCAAGCATGTGGTGCATACACCTTACGACCTGCGGCGTGGGGTGACGCTTGGAGCACTTTACCGGGAGATGGGTGCCGGGTTGGATGACAACTACGTGCTCTCCGATGCTCCGGCGGGCGGGGTACGGACGGCGGCGCGTCTGAGTTACGATGGGGTCGGACTGGAGTTATCTACCGACGCGCCGGGACTGCAGGTGTACACGGGGGATGGGTTGAGCCCACTTCCGCGCGGCGGCATCGCCCTCGAACCACAGGCTTGGCCGGATGCCCCCCACAAACCGCATTTCCCTTCCATCACACTCGCACCCGGTCAAACGTACGAGCGTTTTATCTCGTGGACTTTTTGTTAATACACCTTTAATTTGCCATGAAATATACAGAAATCGGAAATACCGGCATCCGGATTTCACGCATTTGCGTGGGTGGGATGTCGTTCGGCTCCCCTTCGGAAGATTTTCACCTGTGGACCCTCGACCAAGCGGCTACTACGGCGATGATCGCGCATGCGTTCGAGCTGGGGGTGAACTTCATTGATACTGCCAATTGCTATTCTCACGGCACCAGTGAACAATTTATCGGGCAGGCTCTGCGACAGCTCGGTATTGCCCGTGAGCGGGTGGTTCTCGCCTCGAAGGTGTACTTCAACGAGGGTTGCCTTTCCCGCGCTGCCATCCTGCGCGAAATCGACGGTACGCTGCAACGCCTCGGTACGGATTACCTCGACCTGTATTACATCCACCGCTTCGATTACGCGACACCCATTGAGGAGACAATGGAGGCACTGGACTCCTTGGTGAAAGCCGGGAAGGTGCGTGCTCTGGGGGCATCCGCCATGTACGGCTACCAGTTCCACAACATGCAGATCATCGCAGAAAAGAATGGTTGGACTCCGTTTTCAGCCATGCAAAACCACTACAACCTGATCTATCGGGAGGATGAACGGGAGATGATACCCATCTGCCGTCAATTCGGTGTGTCCCTCATCCCCTACAGCCCGCTCGCCGGTGGGCATCTCTCGCACCGGGGGTGGACGACCCAGTCCCCGCGCAGCAAGACCGATCGCGTCCTGCGTGCCAAATACGATGCCACCCAAGCAGTGGATGAGAAGGTTGCGGAGAGGGTAGCTGAAATTGCGGAGAAGCGTGGCGTTTCGATGAGTGCCGTAGCTCTCGCTTGGCTTTTCTCGCGCGGCGTCTCTGCCCCCATTGTGGGCGCGACGAATGCCGCCCATTTCGATGACGCCGCCGCCTCGGTGGATTTGCTCCTCACTCCGGAGGAGGTCGCCGCGCTGGAAGAGCTCTACACTCCGCACCCCGTCGTGGGAGCGCAAAAACCTGTCCCGGGGAAATAAGAGCCTAGGGTAAAGCGGATAGTTTTGTCGCAGGAGCTTCTTGGTGTCGGTTCGGTCGGACAAAACCTGCGGTGTAACTATTTCATGGTAAAAGGGGAGACATCGGTGGCATAAAATGGGCTTGCGGTGGGAGGGTAGGAGGTGGTAGAATGGTCGCCGTTATGCTGTCAGACAGGACAAAGAAGGGGATAGAACGTGCGCCGCATAGGAGCCTGATGAGGGCAACGGGGATGACGGATGAAGACATACGGAAGCCTTTTATCGCGATCTGCAATTCATTCAACGAGGTGATACCCGGGCATGTGCACCTGAACAAAGTGGGAGAGC
>CAYRJI010000067.1:0-11115 GCA_964424645.1 uncultured Akkermansia sp.
ACATCGGCATGTAATCCCTCTCCACCCCCTCGAAGAGCCCCCCGTTCACGTGCGGAAAAGCGCGAAGTGCGGCATCGAAAGGGTCGCGCTGCACCGGCGGCACATTGAGAGCGCGAAAAAGCCGCAGCAAAAGGGCGCGCTTCCCCTCCGGCGCGCTTGCTCGGCGCAGGTAGTCTACAAACTGCCCTTTCGCAAAGAGCCCCGCATCATCGGCGTACAGGCAAAAGACCAGCCGCACACAAAACCGGTTGAGCTGCTGGAACACCGCATCGCTGAGCGGCTCCGCACACCGGGCAAGCAGCGCATTGTAAATGCGGGAAATAAGCTCCCCCGCCTGAATAGAAAGCTGCTTCTCCTTCTCGATGCGCGCGGTCTCAGAAATCTTCCCGGCAAGGATACGGCGCAAGAGGTGGACTTGCCCGGGCAGCTCCTGTAGCGAAATGATCACGGGTTCCCTCGTTCGTGCAGAGGTGTTCCTGTCATAAATGCGCAGCTCGCGGAAGTTGCATGTGATGATCCAACGTGGATTGCGATCGTGGGGGAGTTTGGTCGCGTAACGCTCTGCCTGCTCGTAGGGTGTAAGTAGTTCGCCATCGGATTGAGGGGCAGAGGCGGCGAGGTCGACATCCGCGCTCTTTTGCTCAATGAGCACGAGCGACGCAGGTAGGTAGGCATCGATGTAACGCGTGGATTTGTCGAATTCAACGGGGTATTCGAACTCAACAACCTCGGTTGGTCGCTCGACGCCGAGGACATCATGCAAGAGCTCCGTCCAAAAAATGGCAGTGTGCCGTTTTTCGTTGCCGGGTTCACGGAGCCACTTGTCGGCGAAGGCGGCAGCTGCGGAGTTGGAGGGCAGGGGTGCCATGCTGGAGGAAGTGTAGCACAGACCTGCGGGAAAGGCAAAACATTTGCGGTTGGGCGAGGCAGGATTTTACGTGTGCTCGGAGCGGACCAACTTTTCGTAGAGCGTGAAGAGGTGGGAGACGCGGGCAGTTTCATCCGCAAACTTGCGTCCGTAGGCGGCATCGACGGCAGCATCCAGTGCCCTGTGCGCGCGGCGCAGCTCCGGCGGCATCAGCAGCGGGTCGTAGAGGTCGGCGAGGGTGCTGTTGGGGTATTTTGCCCGGGCATCGAGCACGGCTTGCGCGGCAGACTCGATTTTCTCACGCTGCGTGCCCGTAGGACTCGGCCACGGGAAGTTGTTGTACACCACGCCGACGGAGTAGCGGTAACGCGTTTCGAGGCGACCGGCAACGGTGCGCATCCACGCCATGTGCATGGCGGAGGAAAGCACTCCGAAGTGGTAGAGACCGGCACCGGGAATCAGCCTTATATCCACACTGCAAAGAACGCTGCCATCCAGAAACGCCATGGGAATGTATTCGCGGCGTTCTGAGGAGGTAACAGGAACCGCGATATATGTCCCCTGCGGCATGTTCTCGATGTGGAACCGGCGAGGAGTAGGGGCAATGGCTCGCGTCGGTGCACTCTTGCTCGCTTCTCGGAAGGTTTTCACTCGCTCTATGCGCTCCATGCAATGCGGCAGTTTTTTCAACTCCGTCGGCTCAGCATCCCCCAGCCACAAACAGTAGCGTTTCTCACTATGGAGCAGCCCCCGGGCTCCCACCCACGGGCGAAAAAGCGGAGCCGCACCGGGTTCCTTCTCCAAAAAGGCTGCTTTCTCTTCCGGGGTGAAAAGGTAGTTGCCGTCATCGATGGGTTTGTTCCCGGTTCCCATCTCCGGCACATCGCAGAGCGGCTTACTCCGCTTATCGATGAAAATGTCCGGCGCGTCGGTCAGATAGCCGTTGATTTGTGACGCCGGGTGAGCTTTCCCCTCTTCATCGAAAATGGTGCACTCGCCCGGCTTCTGTGCCGTCATGCCCACGATCACGCAGTGCACCGCCGCCACATCCTCTGCTTCGTTCATCCACCTGAAGGAGCGGTAGGCAAAGTGGATGTGCATGCCGTAGCGTTCCGTCAGCGGTCGCCAGAGGAGCGCGACGGACTGCCCCTGCACGACGGAGTTCGTGGCGACCAGTGCGGTGCGCGTAGCGGGGTCATCTTGCATGAGCTGCGCGGCACGGAGAAACCAGCCGGAAACATAGTCGAGGTCCCCGGCACCGCGAATTCCCTGACAAACGCGCAGGAGCCCGGCTTTCTGCTCCTTCTCCATGAAGCGCGCCCCCACGAAGGGCGGGTTGCTGATGATGTAGTCGAGGTGCCGCCCCGGCACATTCTCCAACCAGTCGGTGGGGAGGGCATCGGCTTCGCGTATGTTGTCGTAGCTCTCCAGCGGCAAGAAATCCGGCAACTCCCTCGTCGTGAACTCCTGCGTCTCCCTCCACATCTGCGCGGCGGCTATCCACAGTGCCGTCTTCGCCACCGCCACGGCGAAATCGTTAATCTCGATGCCGTAGAATTGATTGATGGACACGAGCGCGCCGAGGTCGAGTGCCCCCTGCCCATCCGCGAGGTTCCGCAGAGCTTCATTCTCCAAACGCCGCAACGAAATGAACGTTTCGGTCAGAAAGTTCCCGGAGCCACACGCGGGGTCGAGAAAAGTGAGAGACGCCAGCTTGGCGCAATACGCCTTCAGCTTCCGCCCCCGCGCTGTGCCGGACTTCTCCTTCTTTGCGAGAATGGCGGCGAGCTCCGCCCCCAGCGCATCCAAAAACAACGGGTCAATCACCTTGTGGATGTTTTCCACGGAGGTGTAGTGCATGCCGCCCATGCGCCGGGTTTTGGGGTTGATGGTGCTCTCGAAGAGCCCGCCGAAGATGGTCGGCGAGATGTCCGCCCAGTTGAACCCGGCGGCGGCTTCGTTCTCAATGAGCGCACAGAGCTCAGCATCAAACATCGGCATGTAATCCCTCTCCACCCCCTCGAAGAGCCCCCCGTTCACGTGCGGGAAGGCGCGGAGTGCGGCATCGAAAGGGTCTCGCTGCACCGGCGGCACATTGAGAGCGCAGAAAAGCCGCAGCAAAAGAGCGCGCTTGCCGGGGGGATTGGAAGCTTGGCGCAGGTAATCCAAGAATTGCCCCTTCGCAAAGAGCCCCGCATCATCGGCATACAAGCAAAACACCAGCCGCACACAAAACCGGTTGAGCTGCTGGAACACCGCATCATCGAGCGGCTCCGCACACCGTGCAAGCAACGCATTGTAAATGCGGCTGATGAGCTCCCCCGCCTGCGACGATACCTCTCTCTCCTTCCCGACACGGTCGGATACAGAAGTGGGAGATTGCAGCACCATGATGGGAGGAGTATACCACCGTGCGCAGAAAACGCAATTGGAAGTACGAAGTATGTACGGGGTATGACGTAGCGAGGCTGCGCAGCGGGGGAACGACGTGGGAAAACCGCGCACGGTGCTAACGCGAAATCTTTGTGTACAGCGCGAAAAGATGCGCCACCCGCGCCGCTTCGTCCGCAAACTTGCGTCCGTAGGCGGCATCCACGGTGGCGTCCAGTGCCCTGTGTGCGCGGCGGAGGTCGGGCGGCATCAGCAGCGGGTCGTAGAGGTCGGCGAGGGTGCTGTTGGGGTATTTTGCTCGAGTGTCGAGCACGGCTTGCGCGGCAGACTCGATTTTCTCACGCTGCGTGCCCGTGGGACTCGGCCACGGGAAGTTGTTGTACACCACACCGGCGGAGTAGCGGTAGTCACTCTTCAAACGCCCGGCAACGGTGCGCATCCATGCCATGTGCATGGCGGAGGTGAGCACTCCGAAGTGGTAGAGGGTGGCATCGGGGATGGTGAGCGTGGCATCACTCGCGATGACAGACGCGTCACAAAAGGTCATCGGAATGTATGCACGATTTTCGGAAGTTACACGCGGTACGACGATGAAAGAATCCGGGTTGTTTGTTTCACGGAAGAGAGCCGGAGTGTCAGCAAGTTTGCGTCTGCCTAGATCGGGCGATGCGAGACGATCGGCTTTACAGGCGGCGATGCGTGCCATGACGCGGGGCATGGCACGCAGGACATCCGGCGGAACATCCACGAGCCAGAGACAGTAACGGGCTGCGCCTTGAATGAACTCCTCGGCTCCCATGAAGCGTTTGATGTATTGCTCGGCGCGGGGTTCCTTCGCGATAAAGTCTTCGTAGTCCGCTGCTTCAATAATGAGATGTCCTCCGTCTGCGGGACGATTGCCCGTGGTCATGACCGGGACATCGCAGAGTGGGCGGGTGCGATTCTCTACAAATACGCTCGGTGCGTCGAGGAGATAATTGTTGATTTGCGCGGCGCGGTGAGGGGTGCCGGTCTCATCGAAAATGGTGCAGTGGGCGGGTTTTTGAGCGGAGATGGCGACGACGACGCAGTGCACGGCTGCCGTGTTTTCTGCCTCGTTCATCCACTTGAAGGAGCGGTAGGCAAAGAGGATGTGGGCACCGAGGTCGGTCATGAGTGGTTTCCAGAGGGAGGAAGCTTGCTCGCCCTGCACGATGGAGTTGGTGGCAACGAACGCCGCGCGGGTGGCGGGGTCGGTTTGCATGAGCTGTGCCGCCTTGTGGAACCACGCCCCCACGTAGTCAATTTTCCCCCATGCGCGGAGGTGTCCGAGTGTGCGCTGCATGTCGTTCCTCTGCTCCGGGGTCTTATGAGAGTACCCCACAAACGGTGGGTTGCTGATGATGTAGTCGATGTGGTGTCCCGGCACGTTCTCCGTCCAGTCCACGGCGAGGGCGTTGGCTTCGCGGATGTTGTCGTAGCTTTCGAGGGGTAGGAAGTCGGGCAATTCTTTTGTGGTGAACTCCTGTGTCTTCTTCCACATCTGGGCGGCAGCTATCCAGAGGGCGGTCTTGGCTACCGCTACGGCAAAGTCGTTGATTTCGATGCCGTAGAATTGGTTGATGGAGACGAGCGCGCCGAGATCGAGGGAGCCTTGCCCGTCGGCGAGGTTTTGCAGGGCCTCGTTTTCCAGACGCCGCAGAGAGATGAAGGTTTCGGTGAGGAAGTTGCCGGAGCCACACGCGGGGTCGAGGAAGGTGAGGGAGGCGAGCTTGGCGCAGTAGGCTTTCAGCTTGCGGGCGCGGGCGGTGCCGGATTTCTCCTTTTTCGCGAGAATGGCGGCGAGCTCTGCCTTCAGGTCATCGAGGAACAATGGGTCGATGACCTTGTGGATGTTCTCGACGGAGGTGTAGTGCATGCCGCCCATGCGCCGGGTTTTCGGGTTGATGGTGCTCTCGAAGAGTCCGCCGAAAATGGTCGGCGAAATATCTGCCCAGTTGAACCCGGCGGCGGCTTCGTCTTCGATGAGGGAGCAGAGTTCGGCGTCAAAGAGGGGCATGTAGTCTTTCTCCACACCGGCGAACAGACCGCCGTTGACGTGTGGGAAGGCGCGGAGTGCCGTGTCGAAGGGGTCGCGCTGCGCGGGCGGGAGGTTGAGGGCGCGAAAGAGCTTGAGTACGAGGGCACTTTTGCCGTCCGGATCGGATGATCGGTGCAGGTAATCCAAGAATTGCCCCTTCGCAAAGAGCCCCGCGTCATCGGCATACAGACAAAACACCAAGCGCACGCAGAAGCGGTTGAGTTGCTGGAGGACGCCGTCGCTGAGCGGCTCCGGGCAGCGGGCAAGCAGGGCGTTGTAAATGCGGGAGATAAGCTCGCCCGCTTGAATGGAAAGCTGCTTCTCCTTCTCGATGCGGGCGGTTTCAGAGACCCCTTCGGTGAGGAAGCGCAGCGCGTGCACCTGCGCCGGAATTTCTTGCAGAGTGATGATGACGGGCTCCGCCTCCGGACGCTCGAGGTCCATATCGTGAATGCGTATTTCGCGAAAATTACAGGTGAGAATCCAGCGCGGGCGACGGTTGAAGGGCAGGTTGTCCGCATAGCGTTTTGCCTGTCGGTAGGCGGAGAGCTCGGTACCACCGGATTGTACGGCGTGCGCAGCAAGGTCGACATCCGCACTTTTCTGTTCGATGAGCACGCGCGGTTCGGGCAGGTAGGCATCAATGTAACGAGTGACACCTTCGCATTTGACGGGGTATTCAAAGCGAATGAGCTCGGTAGGTTGGTCAATACCGAGGACGTTGTGCAGGAGTTCCGACCAAAAGGCGGCAGTCTGCTGCTTTTCATTGCCGGGCTCATGGAGCCATCTGTCGGCGAAAGCGGCGGCTGCGGAGGTGGAAGACGACGATGCCATGCTGCGGCAAGTGTAGCACAGACCCGCAGGAAAGGCAAAACATTTGCAGTTGAGCGAGGCAGGATTTTACGTGTGCTCGGAGCAGACCAGCTCGTGGTACGGCATGAAGGGGTGGGGAATTTGGGGTTGCAAGGAGGGGCGCGTTGGGGTATGCTGGGAGAATGAAGACACAGAGATATACACCGATAGCGGCAACATTTTATAGGGGGGTACGGGACAGGTTGGCGGGGCGGCTGCCGGAGGGGAGTTTGGTGGTGGTGCATGCCAATGATATTTACCCGACGAATGCCGATGGAACATTGCCGCACCATCAGAACGCCGATTTGCACTATTTGACCGGCATCGACCAAGAGGAAACGGTGTTGCTCATGCGCGTGGGGAAGGGGGGAGAACACAGCGATACGCTGTTGCTGCGGGAGACGAATGAGAACATCATCATCTGGGAAGGGGCGCGGCTCACGCAGCAGGAAGCCACGGAGATATCCGGCATAGCAGATGTGCGGTGGACGAAGGAGTACCTGCCCCTGTTGACGCAGGAAATGCAGACTGCGAAGCACGTTTATTGGGAGCGGGATAACCATCCACGGCGGCTCACATACGTGCAGACGCGCAATGAGCGCATGGCACAGGCGTTTTTGTGCGCTTATCCGGATGTGCCGTTGCAGAGCCTTTACCCCATTCTCTCGGAGATGCGGCTCGTGAAGGGGGAGGAGGAGATCGCGCAGATACGGGAGGCGTGCCGCATCACCGGAGAAGGGTTTGCCGCCATACTCCCGCACGTGAAGCCGGGGATGGGGGAGTGGGAGTTGGAAGCCCTGTTGAGCTGCGAGTACACCCGCCGTCGCTCGCGTAAGTTTTCGTTCTCACCCATCATAGCATCGGGGGCGGATACCTGTGTGCTCCACTACATCAGCAACCACAAAGTATGTGCTGCGGGCGAGCTCATCCTCTTCGACATCGGGGCGGAGTACGGGGGCTACGCCGGGGACATGAGCCGCACCATCCCCGCCAACGGCAAGTTTTCCCCGCGCCAACGTGCCGTGTACGAGGCGGTACTCGCGGTGCATCGCTACGCGGCGTCCATCATGCTGCCCGGCGTCCGCAAAGTCGACTACGAGCGGCTCGTCCGCGTGCGCATGGCGGAAGAGCTGGTCAAGCTCGGGCTCCTCACCGAGCGGCAAGTGCAGGCGGAAGCGCATGACCCCCGCTGCGTGCGGCAATACTACATGCACGGCGCGTCACATTCCCTCGGGCTGGATGTGCATGATGTCTGCCCGACGGACCCCGTCTTCGCGGTCGGACAGGTCTGGACGATTGAGCCGGGGATATACATCGCCGCAGAAAAACTGGGCGTGCGCATCGAGACAGATGTGCTCATTCGGGAAAACGGGGTCGAGGACCTCATTCCCGGTGCGCCGCTCGAGGCAGGTGATATCGAACGACTCATGACTGAAGTACGAGGTACGAAGCACGAAGTACGAAGTGGCGAAGCCGGAGAGGGAGGGTGTGTGGTAGGGGAGGAGTGAGAGGCGGAAAGATGCGGATGTGATGGGGTGTTGCGGCAAAGTTTTTTTCCTCTGCGACGGGGTCACCGCCTTATCATTTTGGGGTATGGAAATGATTTTTTTGTTGCGGGAGTGAATTTTGGCTTGTCAAGGGGGGGAAAGGGGGTATAATGACGCCCGGTTCGGGGCTTCGAGCTGTAGCGCAGTCTGGTAGCGCGCTTCGTTCGGGACGAAGAGGCCGCAGGTTCGAATCCTGTCAGCTCGACTCGAAGAGAACCTGAACAACGTTCAAATTGGGACGGATGGAAACGGAGGGGCGGGTTGCGTGACATGAGAAGAACGCAACACAGACGGCGGGGCACCCGGAGCGCACTCACACCCTCTGTACATCTACCCAAGTACAAACAAGACACAACCAGAAATTCGCAAACCAGCTATGTCCGGTCACAATAAATGGTCGAAAATCAAATTTACGAAAGCCGCAGCAGATGCCAAGAAAGGGAAGGTATTTGCGCGCTACTCGCATGAGATAACTCTCGCGGCGAAGAGCGGGGGAGGGGATGTGGACACGAATCCGCGCTTGCGCGCCGCCATCGAAGGGGCAAAAGCGGTATCCATGCCCAAAGATAATATCGACCGCGCCATCAAGAAGGGGACGGGAGAGTTGCAGGGGGCGACCATCCAAGAAGTGACGTATGAGGGCTACGGTCCGGCGGGAACGGCACTCATCGTCGAGGTGGCAACGGACAACACAAACCGATGCTCCTCGGAAATCCGCACAATCTTTTCCCGCAACGGGGGGAACATGGGGACGCCGGGGTCGGTAGCGTACCAATTTGAGCGCAGGGGAGAGGTACGGATTGTGGACGCGGCCTTGGACGAGGATGCGGCGACGGAACTGGCGTTGGACTGCGGGGCGGACGACGTGGAGGCGGGGGAAAATGAGGGCGAGTGGGTGTTCACCTGTGCGCCCACCGATATGCAGGCATTGCAGGAGGCACTGAGTGCAGCCGGAAAGAACGTGACGGGCATCAAGCTCATCTCGGTAGCACAAAACATCACAGAAATCACGGATGTCGAGACTGCGCAAAAGGTGATGCGTCTCTTTGAATTGTTGGATGACTACGACGACACGATGAACGTCTTCACCAACTTTGAGATACCGGAAGCTATTTTAGAGCAGCTCTCCTGATTGCGGCAGCGGCTCCCGCTGCACCGCCCTTTGTGAAATACGCGAGAAATGATGAATACGGAAAACCCCGTACCGCAAAAAAGCAGCAGACCGTGGCGCAAGCGTCCGGAGAGTACAGAAGCCCCCGGAGACGGCGACCGAGGGGCGGCACAGAATAATAAGCTGCGCTTCCGGGAGTCCGGGGTAGAGGTGCAGGTAGAGCACATGGAACTCCGGCATCCGAAGAGATACAACCCGAGGAATCGGCGGGGGAGTCGCCCGGAGCAGGGGACGGCGACGACCACGCGCCGCTACGTGCCGGTCGGTGCGCCGCAGGAGATAACAGGGTTGTTGGAGATTACGCCGAAGGGGTTCGGGTTTATACGGACGGCGGAGAACAACTGGGCAACCTCTGAAGATGCCGTCTATGTGCCGGTGGAAGTGATAGCGCAGCATCATTTGCGCCCGTACGTCATGCTCACGGGGATGGCGCAGAAATATGAGCGGGGGCACCAGTTGATATCGGTGACGGATGTGAACGGGCTGCCGCCGGAGCAGGCGGCGATGCTCCCCCACTTCGGCGACCTCAAGGCGGTCAATCCGACGGAGCGTATTGCATTCGAAACGGACCCGGAACGCT
Organism: uncultured Akkermansia sp.; assembly: GCA_964424645.1. Taxonomy (GTDB): domain Bacteria; phylum Verrucomicrobiota; class Verrucomicrobiia; order Verrucomicrobiales; family Akkermansiaceae; genus Akkermansia. Next base: position 9,469 of record CAYRJI010000067.1, read on the forward strand.
ACACCACGCGTACGCTGGACATGGTGGCACCCGTGGCGCGCGGGCAGCGTGGGCTCATCGTGGCCCCGCCGCGCACCGGCAAGACGACCCTGCTCATGCACATTTCGGAAGCCGTGCTCGAGAAGTATCGCGGGGAGATAGACTTGATGGTGCTGCTCATCGACGAGCGACCGGAGGAGGTGACGGAGTTTCGGCGAGCCCTGCCCGGGGCGGAAATCTATGCCTCCAGCAACGACAGCAACGTGCGCGAGCACTGCCGCATGGCGGAATCCTGCATCATCCGCGCCAAGCGACTCGTGGAAGCCGGGCACCACGTGCTCATCGTGTTGGATTCCATCACGCGGCTCGCGCGTGCCTACAACAACGTCGACCGGGGGAGCGGACGCACCATGTCGGGGGGAATTGACGCCCGCGCGCTGGAGATGCCGCGGCGTCTCTTTGCCGCAGCCCGCAATACCCGCGAGGCAGGTTCTCTCACCATACTCGCCACCGCCCTCATCGAGACCAACAGCCGCATGGACGAGCTGATCTTTCAGGAGTTTAAGGGCACCGGCAACATGGAGCTGGTACTCAACCGCCGCATCGCCGAAATGTACATCTACCCGGCCGTGGATATACTCAAGAGCGGGACGCGGCGCGAGGAGCTTATTCTACCCGCGTGGATGCTCGAAAAGATCGGGCTCATCCGGCGCGCCCTTGCCGGACACAAGCCGCCGGAGGCGATGGAGCGTCTCCTCTACTTCATGAAGCGGTGTCCGTCGAATGCCCGTCTGCTGGCAAACCTCAAGACCCGGTAAGGCAGCGGGAAGGCGACGTACCCACCCCGAGAAGTACGAGGTACGAAGTACGAAGTACGAAGTGGCAAAGCTGTGGCGGGAGGTATGTGGTAAGGAGGAGGGGATGGTGTATTTCAAAAAATTTTGCTGAGGTAACAAAAAAAAGTTTGACAGTTGATTCGAAATCAATTACCATCGCGTCGGGTGGTGTTTAACCCCATCCCATTTTATACCATGAAAACAAAATTGATTGCTCTGACAGCGATGTTGTGTGCGCCGCTTGTGATGGCGCAGGGTCCGAGGTTTCATCGACCGGGTCACGGTCCCCAAGGGATGCATCAGGGTCGCCCCATGCCGGGTGGCATGCACCGCCCGATGCCGGGTCGTCCCGGTCCGGGTGCTATGCACCGCCCGATGCCGCAGGGTCGTCCCGGTCCGGGTGCCGTGAATCATCACCGACAGGGTGGGCGTCCGTGGCAGGGAGGTCGTCCGGGTCGCGGCAATGGTGCAGTCACACCGACAGCCCCGCACGGTGTGCAGGTGACGCCGAATGCCAACAAACCGTCTGCGGGAGTTGCCCCGCACGGCGTGCAGGTGACGCCGAATGCCAATAGACCCTCTGCGGGAGTAGCACCCGGCGGCGTGCAGGTGACACCGAATGCCAACAGACCCTCTGCGGGAGTTGCCCCGAGCGGCGTGCAGGTGACCCCGAACGCCAATAGACCGTCTGCGGGAGTTGCACCCGGCGGCGTACAGGTGACGCCGAATGCCAACAGACCCTCTGCGGGAGTTGCCCCGAGCGGCGTGCAGGTGACACCGAACGCCAACAGACCCTCTGCGGAAGTGTCACCCGGCGGCGTTCTAGTGACCC
>CAYRJI010000068.1:0-10936 GCA_964424645.1 uncultured Akkermansia sp.
TAGCCGATTACGATGACTACGAAGAAGGCGACATCATCGAATGCTACACCCTAGAAAAGATAAAGCAGAGTCTCTGACATTCCCCACACGCCGTCACGCCCTTCAACCGCATCTGTGAATAGACATGGCATCGCATCGCTTAGATAAGGTGAATGAACTGCTCAAGCGGGAGATCGGCACCTGTGTGCAACGCGAATTTGAGTGGCCCGGCACCATCGTTTCGATCCTCGATGTGCAAGTAACTGAAGACCTGCGCGAGGCGCGGGTGTGGGTGGGCGTCGTAGGCAAGCTCCCTGCAGCCGCCGTAGTGGAAAAACTGTCGCGCGCACGAGGCAGCATCCAAAGTGCCGTCAGCCGTCGCGTGATTTTGCGCAATACCCCCAAACTGACGTTCCGTCACGACGATTCGGCGCAGCGTGGGGTAGACATGGTAAACCTCTTGGATGACATCGAGATGAATCTTCCGAAAGCCCCGCGCCTGCCGGAAGGGGAAGTAGACCCGGAACTATAATGCCGCACCCCCTCCCATCGCCCGTCCTCCCCGCCGCAAGTACGGCGTGCGGTGTGGGGTGTGCGCAGTGGCAGTCGCGTCGATCGCCTCTGCCTCGCTCCGAAGGTCGCAGCCGAAGAGGATTTGGCATCCCTCGTCCGCTCTTCGAAAAGCTCCTTAGGTCGCAAGAGCTCCCAACCTGAGTCCACCGGCTCCACTCTCATGGCGGGAAAGATTATCATACGTCGTAAGGGTTCCCTGCTGCCCATGGTCTGTCTGTTTCTTCTCCTTATCCTATCCCTATTGGTGGTGTGGCTGTGTACCTTCGGGTTGCCGGACTTTGCCCTCCGTCACATAGAAAAAGCAGCGGCGCGTCAGGGAATTTACCTGAACATCGGTGCGGTGCGCCTAGTCCCCTCGCTCGTTCCGACCGCTCGTGCTGACCGCATCCAACTGTTCTACGATGCAGAAAAACGGCAGCGCGTTGCGTTCGTGCGCAGCATTGCGGCAGGGGTGAGTGGCTCAGCCCTGCTGCGCGGTAACATTGAGCCGGTCTCCGTGCATCTCTCGGGTGCAGATGTCAATATTCCGGTGTCTTCGCCGAGGGGTGAAGCTTTGAACCTCCACATAAAGGGCATCGAGGCCATACGGGGTCCGGACGGGGTCGTGCAGATAACCGATGCCCGGCTCTCCGTGCAGGGAATTTTAGTGAAGTTCGGCGGCGATTTGTCCTCCGCATTGCTCCGCTCTTCCGGCAGCGGGAAGCCAAGCTTGCATTCCGAGAAGAACCTCCTGCAAACTCTCGTAACACCGTATCAGGACAAAATTGACACCGTGTATCGCGAAATCCGGGCACAGCACTGGGCAAAGTCCGAATGCCCGACACTGGATGTACGTCTGCATATACCGAGCCCGGATGTGCTCAAAAAATCCCGTATTTCCGTTCGTGCCACAGTGCCCCGCTTCGACTACGCCCCGCATTTCCGGTTCCGTCATGCTGTGGCAGACCTCTGCTACAACAAAAATGTGCTGACCATCAATTCCCTGCACATCGAGACCGTGGACACGGACACGGCGGAAACACCGGATGCCGCAGAACAACCGAACGCCACCGCCAACCTGCAGGGCGGGTATGACTTGGACGAGCGTCGGCTGTCCGTTACCATGAAAAGCACCGCCGCCCTGCTGCGCATGCTCCGCCCCCTGTGCAACGAAAAGACGAGGAATTATCTTTCGAAATTCCGCCACCCGGATGCCAATCCCCCCCACATCACTCTGATGGGTGATATATTGTTTGGCGACGACTTTGCCCTGCGCGATGTTCGCGCGCGCGGCAGTCTCGATCAAGATAACCTGATGGTGGGAAGCTCGCGCGTAGATCGCTTAGCTCTCTCCTTTTACTACGACAACGGCAACTTCAACCTCGACAAGCTCCGTCTGCAATTTCAGGACGGCTTTTTACAGGCTGTCGCTCGGGCAAAAGACCGGGTCGGGCAAGCGGAAATTTCTGTTGATTTGCCGGTGCAGAGAATTCTTGCGCTGGTCAACGAGCTGTCGCCTGTACCCGTGATGCTGCCGGAAGGTTTGTCTCTCGGCGAGCAGCTCAAAATGGACCTGCTTGCCGAGTTAGATGCCCCCCTCTTCTCCCCCGAGCAATCCGTGTGGCAGGATTATGTGCCGAAAGTGCACAAGCTCGGAGTCTCTGTAGAAAGTCAGTCGCTCTCCTATGCCGACTATCACGCGATCAATCCCTCGCTCAGCATCACGCTGTCCGGTATCCGGCAGGACGAAAAACTGCGCCCGCAAGGAATGCAGCAGGTTCTCGTCTCTCTGCATGCGGACAGTTTTCTGCCGCCTGCCCAAGCATCACTTCCCCCGGCTCAGGCGAGCGATGTCGACATGACCTTGTCTGTCAACGACTTGGCGTTCAACTCCCACTCCCTACCGGTGTCCGCTGCGTCGGTCTCGCTGCATGCCAAGGCGTCGAAAATGGAGCAGGATGCCCCTGCCCCTCCCCCGGCAGAGGAGGATTCACCCCCGCCGGATTCCCCCAAAGCGTTGTTATCGGTGCAGTCTCCGTCTGTCGCGCTTCATGCCCAACAGATCGGCATCGCCTCCTATGATGCGCCGGAGTCTCTCCGCGTGCATCAGGCTTCCCTCCACTTCGATTCTTCGGCGGCGAATTTCCGAAATGTGCACGTGTCCGACGCGCATATTTACTTGGACGACGTAGCGAACATCATACCATTGGGCGATGTCCAGCGTCTCTTCTCGGCAGCATCGTTGTCGGCGTCCCTGAATGCCCTGAAACTCCGGGACGAAGCTGTCGGGAATGTGGAGCTGAATGCCGAGTTGAAAGAATACACCGGAGGTCATATTTCTATGACCGTCAGCAAAGAAAACGATTCCCCATCCGCCGCATGCTCCGCTCATCCGGATTGGAGTGACCCACAGCAAATTGTCCTCAACGGGGTGGACCTCCATCTGCCCGGTGAGCTCCTCCGGATGTTCCTGAATATAGCCGGTGTCGAGTCGGAGGATGTGGAAGTGCCGAATGCGGTGCATGTACGCGGAAATCTGCGCTTATTGCCGTCGATGCAGGTAAAAGACTTCGCACTGCATGTGGATGTGCCGGAATTGGTGCGCACCCCGCACCGTATGGCGGCGTTTCGCGGTCATCGCGTGCCGGTGGGCATCCGTGCTTACGTAGATGCCGCCCGCTCGCAGGATAGTACCGACCTGCAGTTCAACGCCCAACTGGATGTCACGCATCCCACCGGCATCTTCCGTGGTCTCGTAACCGGCTCCTCCGCAGGTCGTATTCACGTTGAAAAGGGGCTCTGCACTATCCGCCCGGACGTGGTCGACGAGCTCCTCGACAACCGCCGCGCCCACTCCATCATCTGCGACTTCCGCTTCTCCCCTTCCTCCCGCTCCTCCATCTCTGACATCTTAGTAGACGTAGACCTCACAAACGGGGTGAAGGTCGATTCCTCCTGCAAGGTGGAGCTCCTGAATACGCAATACCAACTGAACGGTATTGAAGAAGATAACGCGGGGCATCAGCGAATTCGCCCCGGAGTAGGCGGCGGCTTTCCCTTTACCCACGTCAATCGCGCCACCTGCGGCGTATCCACCCACGTGCTTATCGACCGTCTCTCGGAAGCCGGTTCACCAGTCCCGGATGAAACGGTGGTGACCATCACGGATGCCGTGCTCAATTACGACAATACCCCTTGGTTGCGCCGCAATAAGTGGACCAAGGGCACGAAGCAGTCCGTGCTGAAAGGTAAGAAGATCATCATTGATGTGGAAAACAGCTTCTTGGAGTTACAGGATGTGGAGGGTAAGGTGTACCCCGCTTATTCCCTAGGCATGTTTTACCCGGACCTCTTTAACTTCCTCGAGGACGTGGTGCTGCCCCGCCCGGTTCTCGTCAAAACGCAACGCTGCCTTTTCCCTATTTACGACGATTGCAAACTCCCCATGAGCGGTGCCATCTCCGTGTCTTCCGATCGCGGTGCCGGGTTTCGCTTCATCGGCACCACTATCCCCCTCGATAACTTCTCCGGCTTCATCTCCTTGTCCGATTCTTTCGTCCAGCTGGACCGCCTAAATGCCAAAAGCTGGGACGGCGTGCTGGATGCTGTCGTGCGTATCGGCTTCGCCGGTCAACATACCTCGTTGGACGGATACGTGAAAGCCAGCTGCATGGATATGAAAAAAATTGCCGCCTCCTACGGGAGTGACCAGTCTCGCGCTCTCTGTAACGGAGAAATCCGTTTCCGAGCCCCTCGCGCCGATGTCAACTCGCTCTCCGCTTACGGCAGAGTGGACATCATCGACGGCGACATCATGAAACTCAACCTTTTCCGCCCGGTGAGCGAAATGATTACCGACCTGCCAAACCACCTCGTCAACCTCGAAAAATCCGCCAAAGAACAGCAGGGTATGCCGCAAAAACCCGGCTTCTTCACCCGCACCTTTAACTGGATATTCAAAAATCTGGGCAATGTCGTAGGTTCTACCGGTAGCACTGCCGCCTATCTCCCGGGTGTCAATCATCTCATTGCTTACGACCTCAAGGAGGCTCACGCCGACTTCCGCATCGAGCACGGTCACCTCTTCACCACCAAAATGAAAGCTATTGGCAGCAACCTCAATGTCCGTGTCCATGCCGATGTCGACCTAACTTCTCTCTCCGTTCGCGGTCACCTCTGGCCGAAAATTTCCAGCATCCCCATGCTCGTTCTCTCCCCTCTCACCATCCTTTCCGACTTTATGATCGACATCGTCCTCTACGGCTCTCTCTCCGATGTCAAGTGGCGTATCGCCCTCGATAAACGCATCAATAACTCTCGAAAACCCAAGACTCAGTCTCGCCCCTCCCCACAGCCCAACCCCTGAACCCTCCCTTTCCTTCGCCCTCCGCCGTCATTCGCCCGCATTCGCTTGCTCTCCCCTATCTTCCCTCGATTAGTTAATTTCCTAAACAAAAAAAATTCTATCGTAAAGTGGTAGTTTCCATTTTGGAAACTACCACTCTTGTGTATTCAATGCAAATAAATAGCAGACTTTGATCCGGCACCCCTTACGTCGTATACTATTAGGATGAGTCCGCCCCTCCCCCCTCCGGTAAAGCCAGCGTCCGGCGTATCATTTTGTCAAAGTCAGAATCGATCTGCTGGGTGCAGTTAAATATTTGATACTCTCTCTCCGCCTTGGCATCCGCCTCCTTTCGTGAAACACGCCCCTTACCCGGTAAAATCTCGTACTGCCGGAATGTCAGAAAAGCATTGACAGATTCCGCAAACTGTTTCATTGTAAAAGAATTACGCCGTTCTATGAGATCTTCTACATAATCGAAGAATCCCGTTACGGTGCGTTCGAGTCGCCGGATTTGCTGCTCGGTAAGGTAATTCTTCGCCACGGTCACATCTGACTTCAAAATTCTCCCGTCGGGAGCATGCTTCCACGTTTTGAGTCCCATGTGCTCACAAGTGTGGTCAGCTGCATCATAGATAATTTCAGATGCCGTCTTTCCGGTGATAGCATAATGAAAGCGATTTTGTACCATGGCGTAGAACTCGCGTGTCGTCGGCGATTCCTTATCGTAATCTATGCTGCACTCGGCGAATATATCTGTTATTTGTTGCCAAATCCTCCGCTCACTGGCGCGAATCGAGCGGACGCGTTCGAGGAGCTCGCGGAAATAGTCCTCCCCAAAGGCGGTATTCCCTTGTTTAAGGCGGTCATCATCGAGGACAAAACCCTTGCGTATGTATTCGTTCAGGACTCCCGTCGCCCACTGTCGAAAGCGTGTTGCCTTAGTCGAATTGATGCGGTAGCCGACAGAAATGATTGCATCTAAATTGTAAAGCCGGATAAGGTGCGTCTGGTTCTTTTCTTTCAACGCACCGTGCGCACTTACCGAGTCAACCTGCACCACCACGTCCCGTTCATTCAATTCGCCTTCCTCGAAAATGTTATTCAAGTGCTTGCTGATTGAGGGTTTCCCCACGTCAAATAAATCGGCAATCGCCTTTTGCGTTGCCCAAAGCGTCCCGTCTTTCACGACCACCTCGACACTCTCCCCCGAACCTGAACCTCCGTAAAGTAAAAACTGCAACTCTTTCATGATCATTGAATTGTTACCTCACTCCCGTACCCTGCTCTGCAGATTACCATACACGATTATACCACGCACCGATGAATTGAGCAAGCCTCCAAAACACAAACCTGCCTCCAAACACGGCTGTCCCAAATAAAATAAAGGCTCGATGGTGCACGGTGACCTCGAGGTAGGAAGACGCGGGGGTAATCAAATACGAGGTATGAAGTAGCAAAGTCGGGGAGGTACGGGAGGTGGCTGCATTCGTTCGCCCTTGCCTGCCTTCAAAATTGTCAAATTTCAAAATAAAAAAAATTCTATCGTAAAGTGGTAGTTTCCATTTTGGAAACTACCACTCTTGTATATTTAATGTAAGTAAATAGAAGACTTCGACCCAGCACCCCTTACGACGAATGATGTTAGACAGAGCTCGCCTACGGTGCACCACGTTTGCCTCAAATAATTCCACCACGATTTCCGGAAAATTTCTTGGGACAGATGTGGTGCGGGGTTGCGGCTACAGTTTGTCCTGCCAAAGGTAGGAGTGACGGCTATCCACTTGTTCACCGTTGACGTACAAATTGATACGCCATGAAAGGATATCTCCCAGCCTAGCACGCTGCGGACCGTTGAAGTCAAACAGTATCTTATGCCTGCCGCGCCCGCTCCGAGGTGCAGGGTAATTCCTGACGCGCGAGAGCACCTTGGATGCAGTACCGGCTTGCGTATAAAGCATTTCCACACGGGTCGGCAGTTGAGGTGTAGCATCATACCACCGCACGTAATAATAATCACCTAGGCGACTGCGTCGCTCCTTTCCGGAGTTTGCGCCGTAGAGGGCATACTGAGCATTGGCACGCATCGAGCTCCGCTGCCAATTCATATCCGGCAATGTTATTGTTTTGAGCGGCAAGTCGGTGATGCTCTCGAGATACGATTTGGAGGCACAGGAGCTGCATGTGAGGAAGACACCGAGCAGAAAAGCGATTATGCCGATGTGCCGTATGCGTTGGATATGGGAAGAATTAAATGTCATAGGTCGTATCAGTTATCTTTTTTATCGCCGCTTCCCTTAAAAAAGCTCCAATCTGCCAGACTCGGAACGGGGAACTCGACGGTTCCCATGCGCGCCCGCAGCAAAAACCACAGCTTTCGGAAGTTCCCCACACTGTACCTGCGCTCAAATACCCGGTATTCATCTCCCTGCATCTTTTCCAAAATAGTGTGGTATATGAGACTCATGGCTTGGGCAGGAATGAGGGCATTGCGGTCTTCCACGCTGAGTTTTTGGTACTCTTCCTCGGCGTCACCAAAAAACTTTTCTGCCAAAGCAGCCTCGTATGCCAACAAATGGTGCATTCGGTAGTTGTAGTGCTGCTCCCGTATGTCTTCCAAACTGACCCCAAAAAGCTCCATATCCTTGGCAGGCAAATAATAACGTCCGTATTTGTGACAGTCCTCCGCTATATCCCGCAGGATATTCACGAGTTGCAGGGCGTAGCCGAGTGCTACGGCGTAATCATGCGCGGCGGGACTCGCCCCCATGACCGCAGCCGATGTTATCCCGACGCACGATGCCACTTTGTACGCGTACGCCAAGAGCTCCTCGCGCGTCTGCGGTTGCACGGGCTCTATGTCACCCCGGCAGCCCTCGATAATCTGTAGCATGGGGGCGGTATCCAACTTCATCTCCCGCACGAGTGTCTGCACTTCCTGCTCGATGCCCGCCGAGGGTTCTATCGCGCAGGTGACCACCTGTGTCCAGCGGTCCAGTGCGGCATGTCGCTCCTGATTATTCATCACAGGTTCATCGACAATGTCATCGATGATACGGCAGAATGCGTAGAACTGAGCCATGTGGCGGCGGCGTTCCTCCGGCAGGTCCACCAAGGTAAAAGCGAGGTTGGACTTCGCGTTGCGGGTGATAGTATCGGATTCAGATGGTTCGCTCATGGTTCAATCGATCGTGCCCCAGTGTCTCGTGAAAGGCCACAGAGTAAATGCTGCCGGTCCGAGTATGTTGTATTGGTGCACCGGTCCCCAATAGCGTGAGTCCAGCGAGCTGATCGTGTTGTCCCCCAATGCCAAGTATTCTCGCATATTGGGCAGGTTGGGTGCGGATGCACTCAGGTGTATACTTCTCCCACGCAGCAGGAATGCGGTCGGTGCCTGCAGACTTTCCAACGCTATGTACCCGTGCGGATTATAAGGTGCTTTGCAGGAACTCACGCGCATGATGCCCGGCTCCTGAGCACTACTACCGTTGACGATGAGATCCGGTTGCTCTATACTCACCGTGTCCCCCGGCAATCCGCAAAGTCGCTTGATGTAGTGCGTGCCGTGACTTTGCTCACTGAGGGTTGCGGAGCCGCCGGTGTTGATACCGCGCGTGTCGAAGACGAATGTCTCCCCCCGACGAGGGCGTCGGAAGTGGTAGGCAACCCGGTTCACCAGCACCATGTCCCCGGCATCCACGCGCGCCTTCATGATGGTTTCCCCGGCTTTGTAGGGCAGGTAGATGATCCCACGCGGTGTGTCGATACGCTTGCCCTGCTTCCTCAGGTATTCGATGACGGTGCCGGACGCCGCAGGTATCGTGACCGTGTCGCTCCCCTCAGCATCGAAGCTCAGAATGGTGCGCGTGAAGAGGAGCAGGTACCGCTCGTCCCGAATACTGTAAATGCGCTTTTCGCGGTCGGCAGTGATGTCCACATACGAGCTACCCAAGGTGATGGCATCCCACACGCGTTTACCGAAACCGGGGATGCGGTCAACCGGGTGAACCACAATGCCGTTCAAACTCGGCCACATGGAGTTGGTCGGTATGCGAAAGGGCTGCACAAAGTACGTGCGTATCCCCAGAAAAACAACGGTAATGACGAAGATGGACTCGACAAACTCGGCGAGTATCCCCCGGTGGTAACCCCGCAACTTCCCGTACTTCTCCTCCGCCTGCTTGATGACCTCCAAAGCGTCTTCCTTGCGCCACACCAACAACGCTTCCCCCAATCGTTCGTACAACTCGCGCATCCCTGCAACCCTCTCCTCCGGTACCTCAGGTCCGTATTGCTTTAAGTATCGTCGCATGAGTGCCCGCACCTCGCGCGCCTGCCGCCGCCACAGCGGCGTAAACCACGCCAAGCACGTGTCGATAAACGCATTGAAAATTCCGGTGATGATGCGCATGTCTCCTCGGTCATTTTACTACGTTATCCCCCCAACGAAAAGCCAAAAATCTCCCTCCCAATGCGAACCCCTCACCACCCGTCCCAAAGAAAGCGTAGCGGCAAGCGATGACTTCGTCGCGTGGCAACACGGAGGCGATCAAGTACGAAGTACGAAGTGGAGGAATTAGGTGCAACGGAGTTGCGCGGAGGGGAAAACGCAAGGCGGGAATGATGCGTGGGAAATAAGTCAGTGCGCCCGTGTGTCGATACCCACCTAGTGTGCAGAGCGACCGTAACCCAGCATAGGAATTAGCATTACGGCAATAGCTTGGGACGGGTGGTGTCCATCATTCTTGCTGCATAACTGAGTTCATTTTTTTTGCGACAGCTCTGATCATGGGGACAGCGACGCTATTTCCGGTCTGACGTCTTATATCATGATGAGCAACCACAATTTTGAAGCTGTCGGGGAAGCCCTGTAATCTGAGAAGCTCTCGGCTCGTAAATCTTCTCTCGCCATTGACGAGCAAATAATTATATGAAGCACCGGTTCTGAGGGCACAGGAATAATCTAGGATGGATATGTTGCCCGACTTATTTTCGTGCCATACAGACGGGTAGAAAACTTGCTTCCCCACCACTTTTTGCCGTCTCTGATACCTGATTTTTTCCGACGCTCTGTACGACGCATCGACATCTTTATCCGGTTCCAACACCGAGTCAAGTCTGTAGCTCTGCTTTTCAAATCGGAAGTCAAAGTGCCTACACTTTTGTTCATCGAGGAAGCCGACAATGATGATTCGCTCTCGCTTTTGCGGTAGACCGAAATCTATGGCGTTCAATATCTTGTATTGCAGGTGATACCCCAGCTCTTCCAGCTTTGTCAATATCACTCGGAAGGTCTTTCCCCGATCGTGGTTGACCAGTTGCTTGACGTTTTCCAGCAAAATGGCTTGCGGCAGATGATATTTCAATATCCTTTCGATCTCAAAAAACATTGTACCTCGTATGTCCGCAAAGCCCATCCGTTTGCCCATGATTGAAAATGCCTGACAGGGAAAACCTGCCAATAACAGGTCATGAGCCGGTATCTCCTCCGCTCCTATCTTGGTAATATCCCCCGCCGGTACCTCGCCGAAATTAGCGGCGTATGTCGCACATGCCCGGCTATCCCATTCCGATGCGAAAACACATTGATAGCCCAACTCATCGAAAGGAATTCTTATCCCGCCTATCCCCGCAAATAAATCGATATATCTGATCGCCCGCTTCCCCACAGCCACCCCCGCATCGGTTGTCCTCAACCGAGCCCTATCTCTCTGCGTCTCCCCCCCTCTCTCCATACACCCGCGAGTTTATCCCCTTTCCCCCCAAGTGTCAAGCATCAACCAAACAACCACATCTGTCCCAAATAAATTAGAGGGTTAGTGGTGGGCGATGGCTTTGCGGCAGGGAAACAGGGAAGGGATTAAGTACGAAGTGGCAAAGCCGAAACGCCCCCACGCCACCCGCGATTGCATGTATACACCATGCAATCGCTTGTGCGTGTACCGCAAGCAGGATGCGGTCAGAAGCTGATGCGGTAGCCGAGGGTGGCGTTGGCGGAAGTCCAGCCGCTGCGGAATTCGGCGGAGCCATCGACGATGATGCTACCCGCACCTGTGCCGA
>CAYRJI010000069.1:0-10518 GCA_964424645.1 uncultured Akkermansia sp.
TGGGGACAGGTGGCACCCAGCCCCTGACGAATAGGTGGCTCACATCGCTGATGGTGCGTTACCAAGGACACAGTGTGTTGGTGGATTGCGGGGAGGGTACACAGGTGGCGGCTTCTGAAGCGGGGATGAGCCTGAAACCGATCGATAAATTGCTGCTCACCCACCTGCATGCCGACCACGTGAGTGGCTTGCCGGGGCTGCTGCTGAGCATGGGCAATTCCGGGCGGACAGAGCCGCTGTCTATTGTCGGACCGGTGGGCACAGAGAAGGTGGTGCGTTCCCTGCGCGTCATAGCCAACAATCTTCCGTTCGGGGTACAGGTGTCCGAGATAGACACGGAAGAGCAAACCATGTTCTTTTTGGAATGCGATATCCGAGCCTTTGCCCTCAACCACGGTGTGCCGTGTTACGGGTACACATTTGAGCTGCCCCGGGCAGGAAAGTTCGACGTACAACGCGCCGAAGCCGCGAAGATACCCCTGCGACTGTGGAAGAGTCTGCAGCGCGGCGAAACGGTAGAAGCGGAGGGGCGTACCTTCACACCCGATATGGTGATGGGACCGCCGCGACGCGGAATTAAGGTGACATACTGCACCGATACGCGCCCCACACCCATCATCCCGCAAATGGCAGCCGACTCCGACCTCTTCATCTGCGAGGGCATGTACGGAAACAGAGAAATGATAGCCACCGGCTGGGAAAATCGGCACCTACTTTTCGAGGAGGCGGCACAAATGGCGCGAGATGCCGGTGGGGTCAAGGAGCTGTGGCTCACCCACTACAGCCCATCCATGCCCAATCCCAAAGCGTACCGCGATGTCGCCCGTGCCCTTTTCCCCAACACGTACACACCGCGAGACGGCTGGAGCAAATCTATCACCTTCACGGACGAGTGATTCCGTTGTCTCGACTCGTGCTTGCTGTGTGGGGGGAAATTTGGTAGAATGGGGGAGTGAGAAGTGGAGTGATCAGCGTGTGTGTGGGAGTAGCGGCTGCTCTTGTGTGGGCGGAGCCGGAAGAGGATGATCCGGTGGTAGAAACGGGAGGCGCGACTCCGCAACCGGAAGTGCTTGAAGAACAACCGGCGGTGGACGAATTACCGCCATGGCTCCTTGAGACCCCGCAGGGGAGTGAAGATGCGGAGGGAGAAACCCGCGAACCGCCGCGCCCGGTAGAATACGTGGTAGAAGATAAGCACGTCGTCTCTGAGTCGCGCATGTTTTCTGTGAGTGGGGGGGACGTTCTGAGGATGGGGATATTGGCGTCACGGGCGGATGACATCCGCAAGCACTTCAACAAACTACTGGGCATACCGAATGAGTGGAAATACGGCATCTCCATACGCCTTTGGGGAACAACAGCCGACCGGGTACATCTGCACCCGATACGGACGCATGTGCGCATTATCGGCAGCGAGCCGAACCTGCAAATACGCATTTATGCAGGGGGAGGCATCAATTTGGAGCACCTCGATGAAGCGATCGTGACGATGCTTCTCTATGAGTACGCCCTCCGAGGAGTCCAAGCGGCTGCCCTGCCGGAAACGATACAGATGCCGAGTTGGCTGGTTGTGGGAGTGCAGCAAGCGATGCTGTGGCGAGAGGGGCGCATCGACCGCCGCCTTTACCAAACGCTCTTCAACAAGGCGGAAATGATGACACCGGAGGACATCATCAACACGCAACCCGAGCATCTGCTCGATGCGGGGTCGCGGCAGGTCTACGAAGTATCGTGCGGGGTACTCATTCTGGGGCTGTTGCATCAGGAAGACGGCGCACAACGTCTGCGTTCGCTCATGGCTGAAGCCCTCACGCAGAATGTCACCGATTTGCGGGAAGTGATAGGCACCTACTTTCACGAGCTCAACCTGAACAAGACTAACTTCACCAAGTGGTGGGCACTGGAATTGGCAACCTTGGCCATGCCGAGCACCTCCGAGTTACTCACCCCCTTGGAAACAGAGAAACGGCTCAACGAAGCCCTCACCTTCACCGGGGTCCAGTCGGGCACGCGCCTACCACTGACCGTCAACCTACACCAACTCGAGCAATTTGAGCAGCTGCCGGATTGGCGCAACCAACTCTACCCTTGCATGACGAAACTCACGCGACTCAATCTCACGGCATTTCCGGGATACCGCGAGATCATTTCGGAGTACCTGAACATTGTCACCCGCATGGCAAATGGCTCCTCGCCCCGCGAAGAAGAGAAAGCCCTCGCCCCCCTCGCCGACTTGCGCCGTGCCTACACCAAGGCATCCACTCGCGGACGCGATTACTTGGACTGGTACGAAATCACACACCTCAAGCGAGTCAACACCGACAGCTTTGCCCGGTACGAAGAAACGATGCGGCTGCTGCGCAAACAAGCAGCCGGACCTTCCACACCCATCAGCCGTTATTTGGACGACATCGAGACGCTGCACGAGCTTCCGCCCGGGGAACCACTACCGGACAGGCTACGCCCCCCATCCGGTAAACGCACGAGATAAAACTCGACACCTTGTCCCAAGAAAGACCATGCGCACAACCCCCACCATGCAGTACGAAGTCGATGCCCACGCTCAGGGGTACCGCCGTGTGTGCGGCATCGATGAAGCGGGGCGCGGACCGCTGGCAGGTCCGGTGGTAGCCGCTGCCGTGGTACTCCCGAAGGATTTTGAGCTGCCCGGGCTGACAGATTCCAAGCAACTTACGGCACGTAAGCGCGAGGCACTCTACGAACAACTCATGGCGGATGCGTACGTGCTCAAGAGTGTCGCCTCGGCTTCGGTGGAAGAAATAGACCGCCTGAACATCTTGCGAGCCACCCATTTAGCCATGGCACGCGCGGCGCAAGGACTGAGTCCCCTCCCAGATTACTGCCTGATCGATGGCTCACCCGTCCCCAATTTCCCGCTTCCCTGCCATTCGCTGGTGAAGGGGGACGCGCAGTGCCTGAGTATTGCCGCAGCCAGCGTACTTGCCAAGGTCACGCGGGACCGGCTTATGCTCCGCCTACACGCCCAATATCCGTGGTATGGCTGGGATCACAATGCCGGTTACGGCACCAAGGAACATCTTCTCGCCATTGAAAAACATGGAATTACGCCACATCATCGCCTCTCGTTTGCACCTGTTGCACAGGCTACGCTGCCCTTGGAATACTAAAGATGCCGCCTCGCCGGATGCGCGCTACCGGGGAACGTACGCAGAACTCGCGGCTGCTTCCTTTCTGCGCACTCAGGGTCTGCGAATCCTCCGACGCAACTTCCGCTGGGGCGACCGGGGAGAACTCGACATCGTAGCGAGGGAGAAGAACACGCTCGTTTTCGTAGAAGTGAAGAGCACGATCGCACCTACTTCCGGGGACCCCGCCCGAGCGGTCTCCCGGAAAAAACGGAAATTACTGCGGCACGGGATCGACAACTGGCTGCGGCTCCTCGGCGACCGCGCGGAAGGTACCCCCATCCCCATACGCTGCGACATCATTGAGGTCTTTCTCGCCCCTCGGCAACGCCCCGTCTTCCGCTGGCATCAGAACGCATTCCCCCTGCATTCGGACAGATGAAGTGCCGCGCAGGCTGCATCAAAAGCGGAAGTCGAGCTCGGCAGAGAGGAAGGCTCCGGGTTTGTAGTGATACATTTTGATGGTATCTCGCCCGATGCTGCGTTGGCAAAATGCAGCCGTTGTCGCCAAACTCATCCCCGCAGCTAGGTTAAGCATTTTCTTGGGGGAGTTTGGGCGAGAGAAGTTGTACTCCATCACTCCGGCAAAAGCCAGCGTCCTTACGCGGAAAACCCGCTGTCCGCGCGGTGAAGCTACCATCCAAGTGCCACTTTCGTAGCACAACGCCGGTCCGACATGCAGGTTATCCCTCACCTTATAGAGCGCAGCGAGCTGTCCGCCGCGCATGCGAATCAACCACTCCGGCGAGGGCATCCATCGAAACAAAAAGTAGGGAATAACCACCTGCTCTGAAAAACGGGGGGATGCCGCCAACCCCAATCCGTATGCAAACGTATCACTCACCTTGGAGTCGTACTCTGCCGACACCCCCAAGTCCCAAGCTCGCGCAGAACTCACATTGTCCCCAGCGTAGCGCGGCATCAGCGTGAGCATTGCTCTTTTGCCTTCCTCTAAGGGACGCACGATGCTTACCGGCACAGAAAAGTCGTATAGTTCATCTCGGCGCAGATCGAGCCGCCCACCCACATCCATGACAGACACCCCGACGTTCGCCTGCACATTGTAGTACCACTTGCCTATGTGACTTTTCCGTCCATCTGCCAAGGGGATATTGGCAGAGTATTCCTGCATGCCCAAGTGAGACCCCCCGTGCCTTTCACCCATCCGACTCACATACACAACCCGTGCATAGCTGGGCAACATCCCGGTATCCGGCGTCCTTAAAGTCCACAATTCTTCCTGCGCACTCCCAACCCCCGCCATCAGTACCGACATCGCCACTGCCTGCACGATCACTGTTCCTTTCTTCATGTGCTGCATGGTATCATAAACACCTCTAGGACGCAAGAGCAAACCCATGCCCGAGCGCACGGCCGTCCCAAGAAAAATACGAGCTTCGTGGTGGGCGATGACTCTGCGGCAGGAAGGCGCGGGGGAGATCAAGTACGAAGTACGAAGTGAAGGAGTTAGGCGCAACGGAGTTGCGCAGGAAAGTTGGAAAGAGGCAAAGCCGAAACGATGCGTGGAGCTCAAATCCGGACACCCGTGAGGTTGATACCCGTATGGTATGCGGAGCCATGAAGGGATGCTCGCTTGGCACCGGCACCCACTGCGCATGACGCGACTTGCCACAACACTCTCACCACGCACGTTTTTTCTACACGTCCCGATAGCTCACCGCACCCACCATTCCTTGGCTTTGCTACTTCGTACTTCGTACCTCGTACTTCCTGTTGGGTGTCTGAAAGCCGCATGGGGTTAGCATGGCGGCGTGTTTCGAAAATTTTCTCGGAACAAGTGTGAGGCGAGCAGGAAGGACAAATCGAGGCACTAAAATCACACGCTGAGACCGCGAAGGAGCAGCTCGGCGTTGTTCTGGGTCTTGCGGATATTCGCCAGCAAGATTTCCAGAGCTTCCCAGCCCGGGTGAGCAGCCAGCTGACGCCGCAGTTGCAGCACGCGAGAGAGTTCCTCCGGGTGGTACAGACGGTCATCATTGCGAGTTCCGCTCTGCGGTAGTGAGATGGCGGGGTAAATACGACGTTCCGCCAATTCGCGGTCGAGTCTGACCTCCATGTTGCCCGTTCCCTTGAACTCTTCGAAAATGATCTGGTCCATGCGAGATTCCGTGTCCACTAAGCATGTGGCGATAATGGTGAGACTCCCGCCCTCCTCGGCATTTCTCGCCGCACCGAAAAATTTACGCGGTTTTTCCAACGCATGCGAATCCAAACCGCCGGACATCGTGCGCCCACCCGTCGCATTGGCATTGTAACCGCGAGCCAAGCGAGTTAGGGAGTCCAAGAGGATGATTACATCCTTCTTTTGCTCCACCAAGCGGCGTGCCCGCTCCAGCACAATGTCACTGAGTTGCTCGTGCCGGTAAGAACTTTCATCGAAAGTGGAGGCATAGACAGGGACACCCACCGACTCCTCAAAGTCCGTCACCTCCTCCGGACGCTCATCCAACAGGAGCACCAGCAACACCGCTTCCGGGTAATTTGCCCGCAGTGCCTGCGCCATAGTCTTGAGCAGTACCGTCTTACCGCCGCGCGGCGGTGCCACCACCAGCGCACGTTGTCCCATACCCAACGGGGCAACCAAATCCAACATACGCATGGCGGGAGAATCCATGTCCTTATTTTCCAAGAGCAAGCGTTTTTGAGGGATAAGGGGTGTGAGCTGGTCAAACTCAGGCGGCTGCACGTACTCTGCGGCGGGTATTCCCTCTATCTCCGTTACCTCTGTGGCGAGGATGGGGTGTTCCCACCTTTGCTGCCCGCGCACCTGTACTTTCACCTCGTTGCCCAAGCGCAAGCCGTGGCGGTCCATGAGCTCCTGTGAGACGAGTACATCATCAGCCCCCGGACGGAAGCTGTGTTTTGCGTACCGCAGTGCATACTGCCGGGCAAGGCGTCCCCGACTGATAACCCCTGTCGCATAGACGCGGCTTCCGCCCATCGAGAGAGCTCGTGCCAAACCGGAGACCAACTGCCGCCGTTTCAGGTCACCCGGAATCCAGCGAGCGGAAAGCTCCTGCACTTTCGCTTGCAATTGGGTGGAGGTAAGCTTCTGAAAATCATTGATACTGAATTGAGTGCGTAAGGCGATATATGCCTTGATATCTCTTTCGAGATAGTGCCGGTATAGCAACTGAATTTGCCTGCGAAGCTGCTCCTGCGGGCACTCATTCCATATCACACAATCCGCCTTTGCCATTTTCTCCTCCGATGGTATCTGCGCATCGATGAGTGCCTCCACTTCTTCGGGCATCAGCTCGCTGCGCCGCATGAGCCTCTCCGCCTGCGTCTCGCGGGTCACCGCCACAGTACACACAACATCTGCTCTCAACCACTCGGAACACTTACTCTCAAAGTACAGCGGTACGTCCGCAACGAATATACGTGTATCTTCGGTTCGCTGAGCAGCATCCATCGCACTCGCGCACAACCGCGCCACCTTCGGGTGGATGATACCCTCCAATTTCGCCTTATCCTCCGCACTCGACAGCATCAGCTTGCGCAGAAACCTACGATTAATGCCTCCCCCCTCCCCTCCTACTTCCTCCCCGAATGCCTCTCGGAGCTCCTGCACCACGTCGGCATCCTCGTACAGTGTCGCCACAGCACGATCACAATCAAACACCGCCGGTTCCTGTTCGCACACCTCTTGCAGCAGCCTCACCACTGTGCTCTTCCCGCAGGCAATCCCCCCTGTTACTACGATGACCTTCACGCCGTTCATCCTAGCATACAACGCATTCTTCCGCAAGTCTATTTCCGTTTACACCCCACACCTGTCACAGCCGTCCCAGATGAATTAAAGGCTTCGTGGTGGGCGATGACAATTGCCCACCACACACGTTTTTCCTGCACGCCCCCCATTGCTTACCACACCTGCTTTCCCCGGTTCTGCTACTTCGCACCTCGTACTTCATAATTCCCTTCCTGTCTTGTCATACTCGACATCCCTTGCTATAATCTCGGCACCATGGCGTTGCAGTCTCCCATTTCCGCACCCGCACGTGTCATGAGGGAAAAACAACTTTCCATTCGGGCATGGGAATTGATCGGTAGGATTTATAATGCGCTGATGGAGCGGTGTTCGGAGCCAATCGGCGATGGTGTGCGGCAGCAGCTCAATCGGCTCTGCGTGCGACTCGTTTTTTGCCTGTATGCGGAAGATGCCGGGCTCTTCGCTCGGGGGCAATTCCTAGATTACCTGCGCAAAGTATCCGACCCGGCAGGGAAGCGATCTCAGTTGCTCAAACTCTTTCGTGCCCTCAACGTTCCGCCCGCGCAGCGAGACCCTCGCGATACGGCACTCCGCTCCTTCCCGCACGTCAATAGTGGGCTGTTTGAGGGGGCAGAAAAAGACTACATGCCGATGTTTGATGCCGAGCTCGGCGCACTCATCGAGGATGAAGCCGCTGCCGGGTTTAATTGGGCGGACATCTCACCGACCATCTTCGGCGGACTCTTTGAAAGCACCATCAACCCGAAAACTCGGCGCATGGGCGGCGTGCATTACACCTCCGTGGAGAATATCCACAAGGTCATTGACCCGCTGTTCTTGGACGCGCTGAAAGCCGAGCTCGCCGCCATTCTCGCGAAACAGGAAAAGTTCGGCACCGCGCGAGCGCGGAAATTGAAAGCATTTTGCAGAAAACTCGCTTCCCTCACCTTCCTCGACCCCGCGTGCGGGGCGGGTAACTTTCTCACCGAAACATTTATCTCGCTGCGCCGCTTGGAGAATGAAGCCTTGCAAAACCTCGCCGACGGGCAGGGAGCACTCGACCTCGGCGCACTCGTCTCCATCAACCAATTCTACGGCATCGAGATCAACGACTTTGCCGTGGCAGTCGCCAAGACCGCCTTGTGGATCGCCGCCGCCCGGATGCGAAAGGAAACCCAAGCGTTTACGCCGAGCGAGCATCCCGGCTTTCCGCCATTGGAAAGCTACAGCAACATCCGCGAAGCCAATGCCCTTGCCGTAGATTGGTTAGAGAACGTACCGGAGCGGCGTATCGACTACATCATCAGCAATCCACCCTTCGTGGGCTACTCCCACAAAAGCGCAGAGCAACGGAGCGATATGCAGCGCACACTCGGGCACCTCCGCGCGTGGGGGAAAATCGACTACGTGGGGGCGTGGTTCTACAGGGCGGCTCAGCTCATGCAGGCAAACCCCGACACCCGCGCTGCTTTCGTCGCCACCAACTCCATCGTGCAGGGCGAACAAGCTTCCTCCCTGTGGAAACCGCTCATGAACGACCTCGGTATCCATATCCCCTTTGCTTACCGCACCTTCAAGTGGACCAATGAAACCGATGACATGGCAGCTGTACACTGCGTCATCGTTGCCCTCTCCGCCCAACAACCTGCGCACTGCACCATTTTCGACGAGACCGGTACCCCTCACCCCGCCGCCCAAATCAACAGCTACCTCATGGATGCCCCGCGTGTGTTCGTTGAATCCCGGAGACAGCCCGTATGCCACGCACCGACAATGATTAACGGCAACAGACCCACAGACGGGGGACACCTCCTCCTCGAAGTCGAAGATTACGACGAGTTCATTGCCCGTGAACCGCGTGCCGTGGACTATATCAAGCGTTTCTTGGGGGCAAGTGAGCTCATCCATGGCAAAACCCGCTACTGTCTCTGGCTCGTCGACGCCCCATCGAATATCCTCTGTTCCATGCCCCTCGTCATGGCGCGCATTGCCGCGTGCAAAGCGGCTCGCCTCGCATCGCCCGATCCCGGTAGGCACAAGCTCGCCGACACCCCGGCACTCTTCCGCGAAACCAACAATCCGAACTCGTATCTTGCCATTCCCGTCGTCTCCTCCGAACGCCGAGAATACATCCCCATGGTGTTTTCAAACGCCGAAACAATCGCCGGTAACACCCTCCTCATCATCCCCGATGCCACCGTCTACCACTTCGGCGTCCTCACCTCCGCCATGCACATGGCGTGGATGCGTACCGTTGCCGGTCGTCTCGAATCGCGTTACAGCTACTCCGCCTCCATTGTCTACAACAACTTCCCTTGGCCCACCCCCACAGACGCCCAACGGGTGCAGATTGAAACCCGGGCGCAAGCCGTGCTCGCCGCCCGTGCAAACTACCCCGACAGTACCCTCGCCGACCTCTATGACCCACTGCAGATGCCTCCCGAGCTTCGCCGCGCCCACAAAGCCCTCGATGCCGCCGTCGACGCCGCTTACGGGCGCGAATTTACGGACGAAGCATCCCGCGTCGAACACCTTTTCACGCTGTACAAAAAGTTGATCCGACCCGGGACGACAGGCACACAACCATCCGGCAAACACAAAGTACGAGGATAATACGAAGTGGCAAAGCCGGGGAATAGCGGGTGGAGTAGGCAGTGGGGACGAGCAGGGAATCAAGTACGAAGCACGAAGCGTTGGCTCACAGCACCGTCCAGAGTCGCCCGTGTTGACCGCGCACGAGGCGGATAGGCAATCCGAAAGCCGAGCGCAGGTTGACCTCGGAGAGTACTTCCTCACGCGACCCGTGGGCAATAATGCGCCCCTCCCGCATGATCAGCCCCCGGGAGAACTCCGGCAAGATATCCTCGATGCGTTGTGTGATAAAAATGAGAGTGAGCTCGGGACGTTGCCTGGTCAGCTCTGCGATGGTGCGCAGCAGGAACTCCCTACCGGCGATGTCGAGAAAGACACTCGGCTCGTCCAGTATCATGAGGTCGGGGTTGCACATGAGAGCGCGGGCAATGAGCACCTTCACCTGCTCCCCGGAGCTCATGGTAATCACGCTGCGCTGCTCTAGGTAGTCGGCATTCATACCAGCCAACAACTGCCGTGCCCTTTCCGTCTCCTCCTCTCTCGGGGTACGGAAAAGACCTATCGTGGCATCCGGACCGGAGAGCACCATCTCCAGCCCGGTCCATTCCCGATCCCCCAACCAGCGGTGCACGAGGGGGCTGACCCAGGCGATTCGTTTGCGCAACTCTTGCAGGTTGACCGTACCAAAGCGGTGCCCCAGAACCTCGACCTTCGCACCGAAGAGTGGCCATGCATAGCCCATGAGCATACGCACCAGCGTCGTCTTACCCGCCCCATTTGCCCCTAGGATAAAGCAACGCTCGCCGCACTTCACCTCCCAGTTAATATCCCGCAAAATTTCCCGCCCGGAGAGAAAGACTCGAGCATTTTCCACGCAGATGGCGGCAGTCTCTGTGTTCATACAGGTGCGAAGGAAAGAGAAACCGGGGACGGCACGCTCAGCTGTCCCCGGTCAACTCTGAAGGAGAGGGGTCAGTTGCGTTCGAAGAGAGCGCGTATCTTCTTGCCGACAATCTCCACGGG
>CAYRJI010000070.1:0-10454 GCA_964424645.1 uncultured Akkermansia sp.
AGAGCAACACCTTGACATGGTGGAGGTCGTAGGTTCGAGTCCTATCCCCCGTAGCGAAAATAGGAAGCAGCGGTAGCCGTAGGCACGGCGTTGGATGTGCTTTCATTTTGCGATGGAATCCTTCGGTGTTTGTCCCCCCCGCGTTGTTTCGTCTTTGCCTCCCTCCAACTCCCCTGCGCAACCCCGTCGCGCCTATCTCCTTCACTTCGTACTTCCTTTTCGCTTCCCATCGCCCATGCTTCTCTCTCCCGCTCTGCCCTACCTTTCCGTAACACACGCACCTCCCCACCATTCCCTCCTCCTTACCACATACCGCACGCCTCAGCTTTGCCACTTCGTACCTCGTACTTCCATTCCCCCGCGTCTTCCTGCCGCAAAAGTCATCGCCCACCATTAAGCCCCTAATTTATTTGGGACAGGTATGCACACCTGTCCCAATAAAATTCTCGAAAAACGCTGCCATGCCAATCTCCATGCGGGTTACAGACGCTTTGCGTACTAAGGGGGCTTCAGCATCACGGGTGCATGAATTTAGTTCCCGCACGTCGTTTCTGCTTTGCCTTCTCATGCCATGCCCGCGCAACTCCGTTGCGCCTAACTCCTTCACTTCGTACTTCGTACCTCGTACCTCGTACTTGCTCTCCCCCGTGTTGCCACGCGATGAAGTTATCGCTCTGCTCTGAGTGCTTAATTTATTTGGGACAGATGTGGCAGGTATGGGCTTCTCGTTGGTTCTCCGCTTGACATCAATGCGTGCGTGTGGTATCCTGAGCTGCGTGGGCGAGAAAATGAGCGAGCAGGTAATCACGAATGTCTTGGCAGGACGCTATGCTTCCCCGGCGATGCGGGAGGTGTGGAGTGCCGAGGGTCGCGTCGTGCTGGAGCGTGAGCTCTGGATTGCGGTGATGAAGGCACAGCGTGAGCTCGGGCTCGACATCCCGGCAGAGGCGATAGCCGACTATGAACGCGTGAAGAACGTGGTACGCTTGGACAGCATCGCGGCGCGGGAGCGTCGCACGCAGCACGATGTCAAGGCTCGCATCGAAGAATTTTGTGACTTGGCGGGGCAGCAACATATCCACAAGGGTATGACGAGCCGTGACCTCACGGAAAATGTAGAGCAGTTGCAGATATGGCGTTCCATGCATCTGGTGCGCGATAAAGCCATTGCGGCGTTGGTGCGTATGGCGGCGCGTGCGCGGGAATGGAAAGAAGTCGTTTTTGTGGCGCGCACGCACAACGTGGCGGCTCAGTCCGATACCATCGGCAAGCGCATTGCCATGTTCGGGGAAGAACTCGTGCACTGGGTCAATGCGTGGTTGAGTATCATGGAACGCTACTGCGTGCGCGGTCTCAAGGGTGCCGTCGGCACTCAGCTCGACCAGCTCTCTCTCTTCGGACGCGATGCCGATGCCGTAGCCCGGCTCGAAGCCCGCGTCTGTGCCCACCTCGGTATACCCGGCAAATGGGTCAATGTCGGTCAAGTATACCCCCGTTCGCTGGACTTCGAAGTGGTGTCAGGTCTGGTTGGCTTGGCGTGTGCACCGAGCAGTTTTTGCACCACGTGGCGTCTCATGGTCGGTCACGAGCTTTGTACGGAAGGGTTTGCGGAGGGGCAAACCGGCTCCAGTGCCATGCCGCACAAAATGAACCCGCGCTCCTGTGAGCGCATCAACGGCTTCCACACCATCCTCAAAGGTCTCCTGAACATGGCGGTCGGTCTGACCGGTAATCAATGGAATGAGGGGGATGTGTCCTGCTCTGTGGTGCGCCGTTGCGTGCTGCCGGATGCTTTCTTTGCGATGGACGGTCTGCTGGAAACTTTTCTCACCGTGCTCGAACAAGCCCGGATTTTCCCGTCGGTCGTGCATGCAGAATGGGAACGTTACCTCCCCTTCCTGCTGTCCACCACCGTCCTGATGGCAGCTGTGAAGAAGGGAGTGGGGCGTGAGGAAGCCCACGAGGTCATCAAGGAGCACGCCATCGCGGTGTCAGACGCTTTGCGCAGCGGCAAGCTCCTACACAATGACTTGCCGGAGAGGTTGGCGGCAGACCCGCGTCTCCGCCTTTCCCGCGAGGAAATCCTAGCTCTTTACCACGAACATGCCGCCGATACCGGTATGGCAACCGCTCAGGTAGATGCCTTCTGTGATATGGTCCGCGTGCTCTCCGACCGCTTCCCGAATGCTGCAACTTATTCCCCGGGTTCTATTCTTTAACTCACTTAACACAAATATACAATGAAACGTACAGGTAGAAACACAGTTCGCTTCAAGTTCCGTGATTACCGCATTGCACTGTCCGGCGTGCGGGAAGGTGCTCTGAATGCCGAAGTCCTCGATGATCATCATGTCCGCCTCACCTCCGAAGCGGGTGAGCGCGTTGTCCCCATCCCGCCCCTGCCGGAGGGTGTAGCTGTTTGGCACAGCAATGAGTTTTCCGTCCTCAACGCCATGTACACGCTGGCCGTGCACGACGTTCTCTCTAATTGCAATGAGCAGGGAGTACTCACTGCCGGAGCTTCGTGGGATGCCGCGTGGACGCGTGATATCGCCTTTGCTACTTTCCTCGGTGCCGACCTCGTCGCCCCGGACGCTTGCCGCCGCACTCTGATGAGTCGCGTGCGCAACGGCGTCATCGTGCAGGATACGGGAACGGGCGGCGGTTGGCCCATCTCCACCGACCGCGTATCGTGGGCTCTCGGTGCTTGGGCTTCTTACCTTTCCACCGGCGGTCAGGATTGGCTGGAGTATTCCATCAACACCCTGCGCGCTACCCTCGAGCAGGACGCCGCCGTCCTCCCGACTTCCCCGCTCATTCCCGGTGAAACCAGCTTCCTCGACTGGCGTGAACAAAGTTACCCCCGAGGCATTACCCCCGCAGAAATCGGTACATATTATGCACTGAGCACCAATATGCTGCACTATTTTGCCCGTCTCATTCTCTCCCGCATGCTCGAGGAAGCCGGGCACCCCGACGACGCCAAAGTTTACGACCTAGCGGCAAAAGAGCTCGGACGCGTCATCAATTTACGTTTCCGCCGCCCCAACAGCTCCAAGTATGCCATGAATCTGACCCCGGACGGCATGCAGGACCCACATGTCGACTCGCTCGCGATCGCACTGGTCGTACTCAGCGGGTTGGCAGGTGAGGATGCCGATAGAACTCTTCAGGCATTGGAACGCACCGCCTACGGTGTTCCGGTGCTCGCTCCCTTCAAGCCAGAGGTGGACGAAGCATACCACAATCTGGCTATCTGGCCCTTCGTGGAGGCGTTCGTGATGCTGGCTTACGCTCAGCAGAAAGACCCCGCCGGGGTGGAGTTCTGCGCGATGAGTATGCTGCGCTCCGCGATGCTCAACGTCACCAACAAGGAAAACTTCCATGCCCGCACCGGTAGTGCCGCCGATACGGTGAGCAATTCGGATGCCCAGCTCTGGAGTGCCGCCGGCATGCTTGCCCTTTATCACCGCGTCTTGCTCGGCATCAAGCAGGAGGCGGACAGCATCTCCTTCTCACCCTGCATCCCGGAGAGCATGGAAGATTCCCATTCTCTCTGCGGCTTGCGTATCCGTGATATGGTGCTCGATGTGCACGTCTCCGGTTGGGGTACCCGACTCGAATCCGTGCTTATCAACGGTCAACCGAGTTCACCGAGCATCCCGCTGGACACGAAAGGGCACGTACGCGTGGAGTTGCAGCTGGCACCCGGCGAGGGTATCAGGTACTCCGGCTGCATCCATCCGGCTCAACGTGCGTCCTTCGGCTTGGAAACCCCCGTGTGGAATCCTGACTCCACGCCGAATACCCTGCGCTGGTCCCCCGTCCCCGGTGCCTCTCGCTACTCCGTTTCTTACAATGGACGGTACGTCCGACAAGTCGCAAAACCACGATTTTTCGTATCCCACGGTCCGCGCGTCCGCTACCGTGCCTACCGCGTTCAGGCTTTCAGCGGCGATAAGTTTTCTTCTCTGAGCGTCCCCTTCGAGTATATCGCCCCCGATGCGCGTACCCTAGCTCACCCCCTACGCATCGGTGATGCCGAGCAGTCGTACCCCGTTGAAAATCAACAGGCTTGGCTCGATACTCGCCCCTGCACCGGTATCACTACCTACAGCAAGGTCAACCTCCCTGCGGGTCTCTACGGCGTGCGCGTCTGCTATTGCAACGCCACGGCATCCTTGCGCGATGCCGACACCTGCGCCCTGCGGGAACTGCATGCCGACGGTCGCTTCGTCGGGATGCTGGTATTCCCCCACAACACGGAAGCCGGTCGTTGGGATGATTACACTCTCACCGCCATGTTGAAATGCGAACTTTCCGAAGGCGAGCACGAGTTCTCTCTCCACTTCACCCCGCGCTGTACCAACATGAACGGCGACGTAAATCAGTGTATGGTCCGTTATCTCGAAATCATTCATTTAGATTAATCGACTGTAACCGCACGCACTTGCGCGTTTTTGCGCTCATCCGCAGCTCGTGCAAATGCGGAATTCCCCGGACAGGATTGCGGAAAAATGGAGTATAGGATGAAATAAAGCTTGCATGCGCGGAAAGAGAGCGTATAATCCCCGCACCTCGTAAGGTCGATTCGCCGCAACTATGAATCATCAACCCCGGAACAAGAATCTCTCACTATGACCGAAATCAACGTTAGCGACTTCAAGACGAGCGATCATGATACCGGTTCCACCGGTTTTCAGGTTGCCGTGTTGACAAAACGTATTGCCCACCTCACGGAGCATCTCACGGAGCATAAGCACGACCATGCGTCTCGACGCGGTTTGCTGATGATGGTTGCCAAGCGGCGGAAACTACTGGATTATGCGAAGAGCACTGACCCGGAGCTGTACCGCAGCCTGCTGAGTCGACTCTCGTTGCGCCGATAATATCTTACGCGGGATTCCCCTCGGTCTTTTTGTACGGAGCAACCTTCCGGGTCTGCGGCGTGGTCTGTCGGGGTACCTCGTACGTGGTCGTTCCCGTGTTCCGCGTTCTCTCGCCACAAAGCTACCGCCCACCACGAAGCTCATATTTTTCTTGGAACAGGTGTGGTGACGCACATTTGTCCCAATAAAATTTTCGAAAGACGTTGCAATGCTAGTCCCCATACGGGTCGCGCTCGCTCTGCGTACCAAGGGGGCTTCAACTTCACGGGTGCATGGATTTATTCCCCTCGCGTTGTTTCGGCTTTGCCTCCTTCCAACTCCCCTGCGCAACTCCGTTGCGCCTAACTTATTTACTTCGTACCTCGTACTTCCATTCCCCCGTGTCTTCCTGCGACAAAGTCATCGCTCACCACTAAGCCTTTAATTTATTTGGGACAGGTGTGGTGGTGACGCACTCTAGTTCCAGCCGTCGATATTGTCCGGGATGTCGTCGATGTAATCCGGATGCTGCTGCGGAGTAGTGGGGGGTGGTGGGGGTGGCTCAGCCGGTTCGGAAGGTTTGACGGCGGCAGGCTCAGTGGGGGGAATCGGCTCCTCGGGAAGAGGAGGAGTTTCCACCACGGGATCATCCTCCCCGGGGGATGGCTGCGGAGTGTTCCCCGCCTGCACAGGAGTAGTTCCGGTGTTGCGTAATCGGAGCGGCGGTGGCTTCGGTTGCTCTCCCTGTGTCGCCGCTTGGTTTTTCTGTGCCCGGGCTTTCTCGAGGTCTGTCTCATCCGGCGGCGCGATGTTGCGGTAAAGGAAGACACGATCCCCACCGGCGACTGAGCCGGAGCGTATATCCGCCACGAGCATCCCGCCGCGCGGTGCACTGTTTTCCGACACCATCAGGTTGCCGATGCGCACAGTAGAACCATCTGCCGGATGTGAAATCAGCGTCGTTCCGGGAGCAGGTATGGGTCCGATGATTCGCAGTAGGGCAAACTTCTGCGCGGGGTACACTTGGTGCACTGCCCCCAAATGGAGCGGCGGCAGCGTCTTCTTCTCCTCCGACTTCGTCTCTTTGTCGTCGCTCTTGTGTGAAAACCATGACGCGCACCCGCTGCACAGCGCAGATGCAAGCATCGTTAGTATGATCGCATGTATTCTTCCCTGCATGTATGTTAGTATACACCCTCCGCGCCCCCTCCGCAAGTACGAACTGCTCACGGCTGCTTTGACTTCACACCTGTCCCAATAAAATTTTCGAGAAACGCCGCAATGCCAAGCCCCGTGTGGGTTACATACGCTTTGCGTGTCAAGGGGGCATCAACCTAACGGGTGTGTTGATTCTTCTCCCACGTCTCTTTTCTGCTTTGCTTCCTCCGCATCCTTTTGCGCAACTCCGTTGCGCCTAACTTATTTACTTCGTACTTCGTACCTCGTACTTGATCACCCCCGTGTCTTCCTGCGACAAAGTCATCGCTCACCACTAAGCCTTTAATTTATTTGGGACAGGTGTGGCTTTGACTTATCCCATTTGGGACAGTTGTGGCTTCTCATCGGTCTTTCCACCAAATGATGTCCCGCCATGGCGAGGAGCATGGTGACTCCGGCAATACAGCCAAGGGTCAACCATGGATGATCTGCGGCTTCTGCTTTGAAGTGCGGCAAAATGATGCTGTGTGCGCTGCTGAGCACGAGACAGTGGACAACGAAAATGGCATACGCATAACGCCCGAGGAAGCTGCAAAAGTTGTTCTCGAGCAGGCGTGAGAGATAGCCGCGCTTCAGGATAAAGAGAACGAGGAGCGCGGAAAAGCACAGTGTGGTAAGCAGAGGATTGAGCGACTCGATTTGCCGTGCCGCAAACAACCGAACGAGAAGTGCTCCCATCAGCACGACCTCTGCTAGAGTATATCCCCAAGCAGCGAGTCGGCTGCCGCTCTTTAATGTCGACCGCTCTTCTATGAACCTGACGATATATGCTATCAGGGCACCCATTCCGAGGTAGAAGAAAGCCACTGTGGAACGCCCGAAGGAGAGAACCTTCATGAACATCGACTGCTCAGGTGTACTCACCTCCACTCGCCACGCGATCATTGCCAAAATTCCCAAAACGAGCGGTATGTACCGCCCCGGAAATGCCCGCACCAAGACCAAATAGACCACGGACACCAACAGGTAGGCGGAACACCACCACGCCGGATACACGAATTGCTCCCAGCGCGACCTCCCCGCCCAATCGTGGATGAGCAGCCATTGCTCTATATTCGCCGCCCAATTCCATTCCCAATACCCACAGCAGTGGAGAATGTAGCCGCAAAGTGTCACAACAATAATGAGCGGCGCGAGACGCATCCATTTGCGGCAAACAAAGCTCACCACAGTTTGCTGCGTGCCGCCCCCGCGTATCAAAAAATAAAATGCCAGTACAAAAAAGCACCTTACGGCGTACTCCCCACATATCAAATAGGGCTTCAAAAAACGAAACCCATACTCGTCAAACGCATCGTTGTGAACCAGATGAAACCCAACAACTGCCCACGCAAGAAAAAATCGCAATATCTCTACGTTCCTGATCTTTGCTTTCGCCGCCCCTGCTCCCGGAGACGCTGCTCCCGTAACTGCGTGTGTTGTGCCCCCTGCACCCATACCGCGATTATCGCACGTCGCATGAAATAATCAATCACAATCCAAACCTGCCTCCCCCAAAATCACACCTGTCCCCCTAAAGTAATTGCAGGATTTCCTCGGCGGCACAGGCGGCGGAACCTTCCGACCGGGAGAGACAAGCGACGGCATTGTGCATGCCTTGCAGTACCTGACGGCGATGGTCGGGGAGCATGAGTCGCTCGAGCTCAGTCACGCAATTTTCCGGGGTGAAGTCCTGCTGGATGAGCTCTCGCGTTACCGGGGCATCGGCGAGGATGTTGACCATCCCGATGTAGCGGATGGAGAGCAACCATCGGGCAAGAAAGTAGGTGCCCCAAGATACCTTATACACGAGGACGAAAGGTAGCTCGTGCAGGGCGGCTTCCAAGGTAGCAGTGCCGGAAGTAACGAGGGCAGCCTGCGCGCGCTCCATGAGTGAGTGGTAGTTGCCGAGCCGAATATTGAGGTCCCCCTCATCCACCCCCGCACGGGCGGCTATCCGCCGCATCATTTCGAGTAGCTTCGGGGACGAGGCTGAGGTTTCAAAGTGCCGCTCCGGGTGCGCTTCCCGCATCTGCGTGACAACTCGAAGAAAAATGGGGAAATTTCGCTCCACCTCCCTTGCCCGCGACCCGGGGAAGAGCCCGATCAGCGTTTCATCTCGCACGCCGGGTGTCCTCATGCCGAGGATTTCATCCGCCAAGGGATGCCCGACAAAGCGCGTGCGCAGCCCCGCAGCTTCAAAGAGCGGTCGCTCGAAGGGAAATGTGCAGAGCATGAGGTCGAGCAGAGCGGCAAGCTTCGGAATGCGCCCCCGGTGCCACGCCCAAACCATCGGTGCGATGAACCAGATGATTTTGATGCTCGGACAGCGTCGACGCACGCGCTGTGCAAGTCGTTGGTTGAATCCGGGGTAGTCGATGAGCAACAGGGCATCCGGTCGACCGGCGGCTATGCGTTCTTCTGTCTCGCGTAGACGTCGCAGAAAGTATCTCGCGTGCCGCAATACTTCCACCACGCCGATGACAGCAGCCTGCTCCGCCCAATCCTCCACGGCCTCGGGGGCGATGTCGTGCATGTATTTACCCCCGAGTCCCGCAAACTCCACCCCCGGGCTGAGTCGCAGCATCTCCCGCATGACCAGCGCACCTTGTTTGTCGCCGCTCTTCTCCCCGGCTACCACGTATATCTTCATGACCGTATTCTAACACACCGCCCCTCCCCGGCGCAAGTAAAGTTTCCTCCTCCCAACTCCCCTGCGCAACTCCGTTGCGCCTATCTCCTTCACTTCGTACTTCGTACCTCGTACTTGATCTCCCTCGCGTCTTCCTGCCGCAAAGTTACCGCACACCACGAAGCTCGTATTTTTCTTGGAACGGCTGTGATGCGGAATGGGGCTGCGTCTAGGCGGTGCGTGCGAGAGCCGAGAGAATAGCGGCGGGGTAAAGGATATGTTCCTGCACTTGGATGCGGGCGTGGAGTGCTTCTGCGGTATCTCCCGGAAGAATGGGTACGTAAGCCTGCATGATAATTTCACCGGTATCCATCCCGGCATCTACAAAATGCACCGTGCAACCCGTACGGGAAACCCCGGCTTCCAACGCCTGTTTC
Organism: uncultured Akkermansia sp.; assembly: GCA_964424645.1. Taxonomy (GTDB): domain Bacteria; phylum Verrucomicrobiota; class Verrucomicrobiia; order Verrucomicrobiales; family Akkermansiaceae; genus Akkermansia. The sequence continues at coordinate 9,135 of CAYRJI010000070.1, forward strand.
CACGCTTCCGTCCCCGGGAAATTCGGCAACAGTGAGGGATGAATATTGAGGATGCGGTGAGGAAACGCTTCCAACAAGGGAGCCTTCACCAAACGCATAAAACCTGCCAGACAAATGAGGTCCACCCGCAGTGCCTTCAATTGAGCGGCGAGGGCAACCTGTGTCTCCTCCGGAAATTTGTTCTTAAACCCCCGACAATCCAAGATGCCGGTGGGCACTCCGCGCTGCGCTGCGCGCTTCAGGATGTATGCCCCCGGGTTGTCTGAAAGCACGATCACCACCTCAGCGTCCAGCCTACCATCGTCAATGGCACTGAATATCGATTGGCAATTTGTCCCGGAACCGGAACCGAGCACAGCAAGTCGCGTCTTCATTCTCCCTCTGACAACCACCCCACACCCGCGCACCGGTACGATACGTGCGCGATTTCAAAACTGAGGAAAGGACGGTGAAGATAGAGCACCGAAACGGCACGGGGTATCATCAAAAGACCGCACCTACACCGAGCACGATGCCGTGCTGCCCGAAGTTAAGTCGCCCCTCATTGTAACCTTGGTAGAACGTGCGACCGAACTCGTATCCGACCTTCACGTAAATGGAATCTGAGCACTGCACCTTGATCCCGGCACCGAGTCCGAACGTGAAGCCTCCGACTTCATCATCATTGCTGATCCCATCAGCCCCCCTGTCCTCCACTTTCCCCCACGCATACCCGGCTTTGGCACCTAAATCAAGCAGAACATGGTCGGTGAGTCTGATATTCAGGTCATAACCCAAGGTAAGCGGAAGACGCGTCAGGGTGGTCCTCGTGCCGTTCTCTTTGTCCTTGCCGGAGTCAAATCCCAAGGTCAGCCCAAATTGGTGACGCAACTTTTCAGCGGCATCGCTGTACAGACTGAGGTTCAAACGAGCCCCCGCTGTGTCCGGTACCTCATCACGATCCGAGAAGTTGTAGATACCTTCCAAACTATACACGGGCTGCCAGTCGTGCGATACGATAGCCCCGTACGTGGGCGTAGCGAGGTGATACGGAGCGGCGGATGCCGTACCAACCGTCATCCCGAGCAGCGCAATCAGAGAAAGAACTTTTTTCATGGCAGCCCCTTTATACCATCTTTCCCCCCACTTGACAAGCAACTTTTTTATATCCGCCCGAAAAAATAAATTACTTAGCGGTGTGCGACGCACCTGTCCCAAGAAAATTTTCGAGAAACGTTGCCATGCTGATTCCTGTGCAGGTTTCACACGTTCTGCGCACTGAGAGGCACCACCCTCTCCGGGTGCTTCCTACTCTCCCCATCCAAATACTTCGTCCCGTAC
>CAYRJI010000071.1:0-10444 GCA_964424645.1 uncultured Akkermansia sp.
GTGAAGGAGTTAGGCGCAACGGAGTTGCGCAGAGGGAGGTGGAAGAAGCAAAGCCAGAACGATGCGTGGGGAATAAATCAAAGCACCCGTGAGGACGAAGCCCCCTTGGTACGCAGAGCGTCTGTAACCCGCATGAGGATTAGCATCGCAGCGTTTTTCGAAAATTTTATTGGGACAGGTGTGCATGCATATCACACGCGGCATTTCCTACTTGCAGTGGGGGGGCTTTTGTGCTAGGATAGCGTCGGAGCAAGGGAAGGGACGAAAAGATGGCGCAATCACAAATATACGTTGGGCTCGAGATAGGCACTTCCAAGACATGCATGGTTGTTGGAGAGGGGCGGTCGGATGGCACTGCCAAGATTTTTGGGGTGGGAGTTGTACCAAGTGCAGGGGTTGAGAAGGGGGAGATCGTGCGACCGCAGTGGGCGCGTCAGTGCGTGAGGGATGCGTTGGATAAGGCGCAGGAGGAGTCGAATGTGGACATCGTCAACGTTTATTTAAGTGTAACCGGCGAACATATCTGCGGGGAGACGAATGTGGGGTCGTATCGTCTGCCAGAAGATGAGTCTATCATTGACGAAGAATTTGCTGCCATGGCGCGAGAAAAGGCAGAGGAGCTTGATTTGGCAGCCGACCGCTTTGTAATAAATCGCGAATACAGCGGTTATTCGATCGATGGGCGTCCTCCAACACCTCTTCCGGATGGTCTGAGTGGACGCACCATCGATGTCAGTTGTCATGTGATCCACGGAATTAAGACGCGACTCCAGAATTCGCTGCAATGCGTGATGGATGTGCCTCTGGAGGTGCGCTGCATGGTTTTTGCGCCCTTAGCGACGGCGAAGGCTGTGCTTAAGAGTGCACAGCGGGAAAGTGGTGCGCTTGTCATTGATATTGGCGGCGGTACAACGGACTACATCTGCTACAAAGAGGGAGAGATTGTCGCCTGCGGTTGCATACCGGCAGGCGGCAAGACGATCAATAACGACATTAGCCTGCTGACGGACCGCCGTGTGTCCATGGAGGCAGCGGAGGCACTTAAGTGCCACGAGGGCAATGCGTTCGGGGACACAAAAGACAGGACATTCGCATCCTATCGCACAGACACGGGGCTTCATGATGTCGCGATCGCACGCGGGGAGCTCAACCAGATCATACAGGATCGCCTTGTGGACATACTAAAACGAGTCGGTGAAAGGATTCCTCGTGAGTTGTGGCGAAACAACGGGCTGGAGGTATACCTATCGGGCGGCACAAGTATGATGCGCGGATTGGCAGACTTAGCGCGCGCAATGTACCGGACAGAGGTGCACGTATGGCCGCAGACGGAGCAGAAGGGAGACTCAAGATATTCGGATGATCCGCGATATTTCACGGCTATCGGGTTGATTCGCTATGCGCAGGTGTACGAAGAGGAGATGCGCAGCCGTGAACCCAAGCCCTTCTGGCTTGAGTGGCTCGGTAAGCTTTTTTCTCATAGGCGGTAATTTCATTCTAAGACTTATGCTACAGTACAGTAAAGATAAATCCTCTGCGAGTGGCGTTGCGATTATTGGGATTGGCGGTGGCGGTGCCAATGTCCTCAAGTGTTTTAATGGGTCCAGTGCCGAAAATATTCGACTCTGCATTATGTCGCTAGATGAGCGGTTGAGTCAAGCCTGCGGAAATGTGGAGTTTATCCAGCTTGGAGAGGGAGTGAGTCATGGACTTGGTTCGGGTGGTGACCCGGAGGTTGGTGAGCAAGCCATGCAGGAAAGTGAGCAAAAGGTGCGCGGTGCACTCACTGGCTGTAGGTTGGTGGTTATGGTGGTTGGACTTGGTGGCGGCACGGGCTCCGGGGCAGGACCGGTTTTGGCACGTTTGGCAAAGGAGACCGGGGTTTTCCTAGTGAGTGTGGTGATGATGCCCTTCAGTTTTGAAGGAAAGCGGCGGCGCGAGCAGGCAATGGAGGCACTCGAGCAAGTTTCGCGCGTGTCAGATATCGTGCTTTGCTTCGAAAATGACTACATGGAGGAGCTTTTCCGCGACCGCAGCGGCGCACGCGAAGTTTTTGAGGAAGTGAATCGGTTGTTGGCAAAAGCTACAGCGGCTGTGCCCATGATGGCAACTTCGCCGGGTCTGATCAACTTGGGACTCGATGAGCTTGCTGCTGCCCTCGAAAACAGCGATTCGCGCTGCATATTCGGTTCCGGGAGTGGTTATGGCTCGGACCGAGCGAAGCAAGCTGCTACTGCTGCTGTGGAATCCCCCCTCATGCGCTACCACGGTGCCCTGCGTTTTGCCCGCACGGCTATCGTGCATATCGCAGGGGGAGATACGCTCTCCATTAGTGAAATACGTCAAGCTATGGAAGTGATACAGCGGGCACTCGGTTCGGAGGAGGTGCGGATATTTTTTGGTACAGCTGTGAAAGCGAACTTAGGAGAGGAAGTGAAGGTCACCCTCATCGCTTCTATTGATGCCGAGGCGTTTAAGGTCGCCTGTGCAGTTGCGCCCGTGCCGGAGCGTCCCGCAGATGATACAGCAGAGCAACTTACGCCTACCGCTCCGGAGGAGGAAGTCGAGCAGGTGGTGCCTTCGGATGACGGGAAAGATGAGCCCTCCTACGATGACAAGGAAGCCACAGATGGTGCAGCACTTGGTGCTTCGGAGTCCACGGGGCATCCCGGGGGGGACCCGGTTCCCGCAGAAGAAGATACAGGGGACAAGGATACGCTTCCAGTAGACGCCAATACTACCTCGACTGCCCCCTCTGCAACCACACTGGGAGGCGAGGAGCAGCTGTACGACGACACAACAACATATCCCGACTCTACTCAATCTAACCGGCAGGGGGTTCCTCTGGGGCAGTCGACGCCCCCTTCCAAGCGGCAGTTAAACCTTTTCCATGATCCCTCCACACCGGTTTACAATGGACAGGGTGGGCGCGATACCGTGCCTCCTGTAGCTAAGGCTAAGGTTCATGTGCAAAATCCTTTGCCCCAACAGGAGACGATGACACCTACATCTCGCGGTCGAAGCAACGGGACTGACGTCTACGTCGATTCGCGCGGCGGCAGACGTAATGCCCCAGCGCAAGATGACTTGGACATACCGCCCTCGATGCGCAACAGCGATTCTCGAGGTATTTTCTCCGACCGATAACGTACCTTTTAACTCATTCTAATCACGTACGATGAAGAAAAAAATTCTGATATCAACACTGCTGCTACTTGCGGCACTTGTGGCGTTCTGTTACATCAGTCCGAAGAAAACGCGCAAGGTTCTGCCATCTGGACTGTGCGATGCGTTACATATCCCCAAACCAATCCCGGGCAGCTATATCGCCACCATTCTGAGTGCCGAAGACTGGAATAAGCCAGAGGATGCTATCAAGAAGGTGACCAGCATGGTTGAGCAGCGTTTGAAAGGGACCACCTCGGATGATGTTGACCGTTTCATGCGGGAGCCGGAGAATCGTCTGCTCTTGGCAGATGCCGCTATGCTTTCCATGGAGAGGGGCGGTGCCGAACGATGGGGCAAAATCGAGGAGCAGCGTCGACAGAATCTCGAAAAACTCCGGAAACAGCTCAAGGAACTGCAGGACAAGGTATCCGGCGGCGCACAGCTTCCTGCCAAGCACGCCGAGACAGTGCGCAAGCTTTCGCAGCGTATTGGTGTCATCGAAGCGGAGCTTGCCGCCAAACATCGTTTTCCGGACCTGCCCACTACGGAGCACGCGTCATTGCCGCCTATCGCCGAGCTCGTCGGCAGTAATCTTGATTGGGCAAGTCAACTTTCCTCGACGGGTGAGTATACACACACGGCTGAGGCACTCGCTATTCTCGATAGGATTGCCGAGAAAAATCCGGAGATGCCTTATCGGAAGATGGAGCGCAACATAGCGACGGCGACAGCGGTCGAGTTCGCTCGTCAGGGGCTTGCCCAAGACGATGCGGTGAACCGCGCCCACGTTATTACTCGAGCGTGGAAAGATGGTAAGCTGAACAAGAGTTTCGATAAGTTACCCTTCTGGCAGTTGCGTGTCATTTGTGGTTTGAAGGGAAGGGGAGTGTTGGACGGTGCGGGAGGTAATGATAAATCTGGGTCTGTAGAGAGTCTGAAGTATGGTCAACAAAACGTACACTTGCCCGCGTATCGATACACTGGGGCTTGTTGGCAGGCACCATATCGTTCTACAAATATCTTCGGGGATTCAGTTCAAGGTCCTTTTTACCATGCGCCCTTTTACGGGGACGACTCGTTCGGCGACAATTTCAACGACATCACCCGCACGGTGGGCGGTGTCTGCGGCGGTCTCTCACATTATGGTGCCACTGTCGCCATCGCCAACGGTGTACCGGCCATGACTGCCGGTGAGCCTAGTCATTGCTCTTATGTGGTGTTGGTGGACGGCAAGTGGACCCCCGCCTATTCGCTGAGCTGGCAACGTGGGCTACACTGGACGGTGTTTGCAGACGTGCATTGCTTTGGATCATTGCACATGGCTGATAAACTTTTCTCCTCGGCGGAAAAGGGGAAGACAGACCTATCGCAGGCGCAGCTTAAACTCGCCAATCTGTATGCACAGAACGACCCTAAGAAGGCAAAGGAGTTCTACATTGGTGCGATTAAATCGCAGCCTGCCAACTATTATGCTTGGCGCGATTACGCGGACTTTCTCCGAGAAGCCTCACCGCAGGATGCCACACAATGGATCAAACTTTGCGATCTGCTCAATTCGCTTCTCGCTAGGGAGTTCCCTGAAATGACGGCTACCATCTTCCGGCAACTCGTCTATCCTTCTCTCGAAAAGTTAGAGAATGTAGATAAGGCGGAGCTGCACCGTGTAGTTTTCGATTTTTGGGATAAGGTGCAGGAGATGTGCCCAGACCCCGAGTGGGATAAAAGTTTCCATGGTCGTTGGCGAGTCGAGGAGTTCCTTGCTGCTCAGTTGCATTTGATGGGTATCGACCCGGCGAAAGATGATGCCGCGTTGGACTTTCTTCGCTCGACTCTTTCTGCCACTGCAGGTAAGACTGCCTATTCCACGGTCTTGCTGTCGTGGGGTACGGAGTTGTGCAATAAATTACCCGATGCACGAAGGACGGCTTTCTTAGGAGCGATGACCGGAGCCCTGAGCGGCAGTGGAGGCGGTGGATCGGATGAGGACCGCGAAAAACTGCTCTCGCCGGTAATCTTGGCAGCAGAGGCTGCTGGTGACCTCAGTAGCTTCAATTCCTTGGCGGCTTCTCTGCCGGAGAAATACAAGAGACCGGAAACGAAGATGCCGTCCATAGAGCCCTTCTCCGAGCAACTCGTCTCGCAGGGTGGTATGATACACGCTTCGTCCACGTCCGGGTTTGATCATCCCTGTGCTCATTGGGGCGTCTTGGAGCCCGGTGTCGGTGGAGCTTTCCATACGGGTAAGGATAAGGACGCTTGGGTGGTGGTCACGCTCCCCAAACAGGCGAATCTCACCGGCGTGGTGATCGTGGCAACACAAGGTAATTGGGGGCGTCTCCATAATATGAAGATACAGGTTTCGGAATCCGGGAGAGATAATGATTGGCATGATGTGGCTCAACTCGGGCAGTGCACACAACGCGTGCTGCGTGCGGATTTGAATACATCTCGCCCTCTCGCCAAATTCGTCCGGATTCTTCGCCCGGGAGGACCGGAGTTCTTCCATCTGCTCGGTATTTACGTATATGGTAAACCTGCCGCATAACGTATGACACTTAATTCGTAAGGACTATGAAAACATCGTTACTTCTAATGTCGGTCTTGGTCATGGGCTTGTTTATGCCCTGCAACGCGGAACCTACCAAAGCGGATACCTTTGAAGCGGCGCAACCCCTCCTGAAAGATGATGGTTACATCTTGTTTGCTTTCGCGGAAGGTTGGGATACCTACAGCAGGTCAGTCTGTCAAAAGCTGATGAAGTCTGACGCAGTGAAGCAGGCGGCAGGGGATGCCGTTTTCATGGAGGTACCCATTCCCAATGTCCTCTCGGATGAGCGTAAGGAAGCGGATAAAGCACGCTTCGGGAAGCTAAACGTGCCGGATGCTCCGGACTACCCTGCTCTCCTGCTGCTCACCAAGTCCGGTCGACACTACGCCACTATCAGTGGTCCTTTCATGCACACCGCGCGACCCAAAAAGGTTTCCAAACTGATCAAGAAGTATTTACAGGCTATGCATCAGCAGGAGACACTCCTCGCGGATGCTGCCAAGGCTAAGGGAGAGGAGAAAGCCCGTTTGCTCGGCGAAGCATGTAGTATCCCAGAGATCAATCCTCCGGATAAGATCGCCAAGATCATTAACCAAATTAAGCAACTTGACCCCCAAAATCAGACAGGTTTTGCGCGCAAACTCGTTGCTCCCATTGATCTGGCATTTGAGATTTCCGGCATCGAGAACAGTAAGGATCCCGGCAAGGGTTGGGAAGCGGCTCTCGCTCAAGCAAAGACCTATCTGAAGGACCCCGTCTACTCGAATGAGCAGCGGCAAGCTCTCTACGCTGTCGCCATCGGCGTACTCCGCCGTCACCTAGGCGTCAGTGCCGCGCCAAAAATCCGCGAATACGCGACAGAGATGGCAAATCTCATTCCCGATAATTATTTGGGGAAAGCCGCAAAGATTGTTATCCGCGATTGGGGAACCGGATTTAACCTTGTGGATGGGTGGTCTCCGGACGTACTCGGCGGGGGCGTCGGCAAGGGTGAACCTATCGAGGTGGAGGGACCTTTGCCTTTCTCTTCCCCGGGTACATACAAGCTGACTTTCAATTTTGTCCGAGGACGCCACGCAGCGAACGTTGTGGCAGTTGCACTCCGCGACGGTTCTCAACTCATCGCCGAGGATCGCCATGTCGGACGTGCCGGTAAGCCGCCTAAGGACAATGTTTATTCCCTTAAGCTCGATAAAACACCTCGGGACCCCCACCTCATGATCGAGTTTGACCAGTCTAAGGATTGCGACAAATCCGGGCGCAGTGATTCATTCGGGTATATTTCTGTAACTCGTTAGCGTGGGTCTGCACACTGCGTATCAGCTGCTCATGCTGCGTAGTTTGCTGGTTGGTGGCGAGTGAATGGATATTTGTGGCAGGACAACAGCTTGACATTTTGAGCGGGTCGGTATACGATAGGCGCGCTGTTTACGTAGCACGGTATACCATGTACAATCCCGAATTCAAAAATCGCATTGTGGCGGACCTTGAGGCACTCAAGGCTGCCGGTCTTTACAAGGAAGAGCGTTACATAGATACACCTCAATACTCAGAGGTCGGTCTGCAGGATGGCTGCAAGGTCATCAACATGTGCGCTAACAACTACCTTGGACTTGCCAACCACCCGGACTTGGAAAAAGCGGCGAAAGATGCTATCGATCGCTGGGGCTTTGGTATGGCGTCTGTCCGTTTTATCTGCGGCACGCAGACCTTACACCGCGAGCTCGAAGAGCGTCTCAGTGCTTTCTTGGGCACAGAGGCAACGATACTCTTTGGCTCATGCTTCGATGCAAACGGTGGTTTGTTCGGAGCTTTGCTGGACAAGGAGGACGCGATTATTTCCGATACGCTCAACCACGCTTCGATCATCGATGGAGTGCGTCTGTGTAAAGCCGCGCGTTACCGCTACGCCAACAATGACATGGATGATTTGGAAGCCAAGTTGAAGGAGGCAAAGGCTGCCGGGGCTCGGACAATCATGATTTCGACGGACGGCGTGTTTTCTATGGACGGTATTATCGCGCGGCTGGACGCCATCCATGAGCTCGCGAAGAAATACGGCGCATTGGTCCATTTCGATGAATCGCACGCAACCGGGGTACTTGGGAAGCGTGGTCGCGGCACCCACGAGCACTGCGGGTTGTTCGGCAAGATCGACATCACCAGCGGCACATTCGGCAAGGCACTCGGAGGTGCATCCGGCGGCTACGTGTCAGCATCGAAGGAAATTGTGGATGTATTGCGTCAAAAGGCACGCCCCTACCTCTTTTCTAACAGCGTGATGCCCGCTATCGCGGCAACCACCCTCAAGGTTCTCGATATGCTTGAGGCTTCGACTGAGCTCACGGAGCGGGTTCAACACAATGCCGCCTACTTCCGTCGGGGGATGGAACAGTGCGGATTCAAGTTGGCGGGTGCCGGGCACGCCATTGTGCCGGTGATGATCGGAGATGCCGCGCTTTCCCAGCGCATGAGTAATCGTTTGCTCGAGTTGGGGGTTTACGCTATGGGCTTCTTCTACCCTGTGGTGCCGAAAGAGCAGGCACGCATCCGTACTCAGCTCTCTGCCGCTCACACAGAGGAGCAGCTCGATCGCGCTATCGCTGCTTTCGCTCAGGCGGGCAAGGAACTCGGCGTCATCAGCTGAGTACCATGTACACGAGCTTTTTCGAAGTATTTTCCATCGGAATCGGACCCTCGAGCTCCCACACGATGGGTCCCATGCGCGCGGCGAGTCTCTTTGTTCACTTGCTGCACAGGGAGGGTCTGCTTTCACACGTGCAGGGGATGCGCGTGGAGTTGTACGGCTCCCTAGCTCTTACCGGGGCAGGGCACGGCACACCAAAGGCAGTGGCATACGGTCTGATGGGGTTGAATGCGGAGGACATGCAGGGTCCGGTGGATATCCCTGATCCTCTCCCACTCGGCGGTCAGCAGTCCATCCCTTTCCGGCTTGAACGGGACGTCGTGGCACGCAAGGGGGAAAGTCTACCGGAGCATCCGAATGGTGTGTGCTTTAAGGCATTTGGTACCAATGGCTCTCTCCTGCGCGAGCAGGTGTACTTTTCCATCGGTGGCGGTGCCATCCGTAGCATCGAGCAGATGCAGCAGAGTGAGCCGCCGCACCAGCACCCGAGTATCGTAGAATTCAGATCCTGTCGTGAACTCATGGACCTCTGCACGTGTGAGAGAGTCACCATAGCTCAACTTATACGCCGCAACGAAAGCTATTTGCGTTCAGCTCCCGAGTTGAGTGCTAGGGTGCGTGTTGTAGCCAAGGTGATGCAAAGTGCTATCGATCGTGGGATGTCTACGCCGGGTGTGCTTCCGGGGGAACTCCACATGCCGCGTCGCGCCCCGTTGATTTATGCCAGTATTGAGAAACGATTTCGCCAAAATGAAACAGATGCCCTTACCATCATTGATTGGATCAATTTGTGGGCATTTGCTGTGGCGGAGGAAAATGCTGCAGGCGGTCGTGTTGTTACAGCACCGACCATGGGTTCTGCCGGGGTGCTCCCGGCTGTGCTACGTTACTACGATCGCTACGGCTGTAAAGATTCTCCGCATTCGGCAGAAGTCGGGGCGGAGATTTTCTTGCTTACCGCCTCGGCTATTTGCAACCTTTATCGCACGAATGCTTCAATTTCGGGAGCTGAAGTAGGCTGCCAGGGTGAAGTGGGCGTGGCTTGCTCTATGGCGGCAGCGGGGTTGACCGCAGCTATGGGCGGCTCCAATGCCCAAGTGGAAAATGCGGCAGAAATTGCTATGGAGCACAACCTCGGACTCACTTGCGATCCCGTCTGCGGTCTCGTGCAAGTGCCGTGCATTGAACGCAATGCGATCGGTGCCGTTAAGGCTGTTAATGCCGCGCGCCTCGCCATGCGCGGCGATGGTGTCCATTTCGTGAGCTTGGACAGCGTGATAGCTACAATGTATGAAACTGGTCGTCACCTGCACCCCAACTACCGTGAGACATCTCTTGCGGGTCTCGCGGTCAATGCCCCAACCTGCTGAATTACCTTTCCGTGTCCCCTTATCGCATCCTCTTTGTCTGCCTCGGAAATATCTGTCGAAGTCCGGCAGCTGAGATTGTGTGCCGTGCCGCTCTCCGCGAAGCCGACATGGAGAAACTTGTGGAGGTGGACTCCTGTGGTACGGCTGCGTACCATGTGGGTTCCCGCCCGGATGCACGTATGCTTGCCGCACTGCAGCGCGCAGGTTTTGCTGCGGGTTCCCACCGCGCGCGTCAGCTCTCCCCCGAGGATGGCTCCCGCTTCCACCTCATCATCCCACAGGACTCTTCCAACCTGCGCGATGTGCAGGACATGCTGCGGCATTTCCCGACCCTCGTGCTGCCAATGAAAATATGGTTCCCGGAAGGTTGTACCCTAGACGGTGTCCCGGACCCCTACTATGGCGGTGCCAGCGGCTTTGATGACGTGGTTTCTCTGCTCTCTCAGTCTATGCCGTCTCTTATTACTTTCCTGCGTGAGCAATTAGGCATTCGCGAATGACTCCCGTCGGTGATTGGAGACATCGCATCCTGTGTCATTAAACAGCTTTATTGATAATGAGTATAGTGTCTATTGTCAATAAGCTCTTTTGTTGAGAATATACTCTGTCTTTGTTGTCAGTAACCCTTTTTGCCACCCGTCCGTTGTCATCAAACCGCTTTGTTGATAATGAACATTGCATTTGTTCTCATCAAGGGAACTCGATGGATAC
>CAYRJI010000072.1:0-10405 GCA_964424645.1 uncultured Akkermansia sp.
CTCTCTGCCCTGCTGCTCAAGCCGAAGTCGGAGACACATTCCCTGCTCACACCGCTGTACAATCTATTCAACTGGTGCTATGACAAAGTGGCATCCGGCTTTGCAGCCGCCTGCGGTTTCATGTGTCGGCATCTCATCCTTTCGATCCCCTTGCTGGCTGCGCTGACCGCGTGTATCCTACCGGTCGCCAACCGTGTCCCCGGCGGGTTCTTGCCGGATGAAGACCAAGGCTTCCTCCTCTGCGGGGTCATCATGAAACCGGGGGTTTCCATGCAACGCCTCACGGAGCAGACGGTCACCGTAGAAAAAACAATCGCCGCTGACCCCGCCGCCGAAAATGTCCTCTCCGTTATCGGCATGAACATCATCATCAACGTGCAGACCACTAATGCCATGACCTATTTCGTGAAGTTGAAGGACTTCAAGGACCGCCCGGTCATGGCAAACGGCAAACGTCCTACTGCGGCGGATGTGCAGAAGCGTCTCACGACTGCTCTCCTGATGAGCGGAGCGGATGGTATGACCTTTGTCACCAGTCCCCCGGCAATCCCCGGCGTTGGTACAGGCAGCGGTGTGTCTGTCGTGCTGGAAGATTTGGAGGGGCAGGGCGTGGCTAAGCTCTATGAGCAGGTGCAACGCTACGAATCTGAATTGCAAAAGTGCCCGGCTATCGCATCCGCCACCGATATGATGCTCCCCCAAGTGCCGCAAAAGAGTATAGCCATTGACAAGGACAAGTGTCTGGCGCAAGGTGTGGATTATTCTTCTGCCAACGCGCTCTTGCAGTGTTTCAACGGTTCGCAGTTTGTCAACTACTTCACCCAGTTCGGTCAGCAATGGCAGGTCTATTTGCAGGCCGCCGGGTTCAGCCGCGTCAATACTGACAAAATCGCCAATTTCTACGTGCGCAACAATGCCGGGGAGTCGGTGCCCCTCAGCACCCTCGTCACGATCAAAGATATCGCCGATACGGAGTTCGTATTCCACATGAACAATTACAACTCCGCCCGTATCAATCTTACCCCGGCAGATGGTTACTCCACCGCCCAAGTCATGGCTGCTGTGGAAGATTGTTTCCAAAAGAATCTGGATACGACGAAGTTTGCCATCGATTACATCGATATGAGCTTTCAAGAAAAAAAGGTGCAGGATGGTTTGGGGCTGGGGGCTATCTTTGCTCTCTCCGCTCTCTTCGCTTTCTTAATTATGGCTGCCCTGTACGAAAAATGGACTCTTCCCTTAGCCATTTTCCTCTCCGTCCCGGTGGCTGTGTTGGGGGCTTTCTTCGGTCTCTGGCTCTTCGGTATTGAGCTGAATCTTTACGCCCAAATCGGGCTCGTCATGCTCGTCGGTCTGGCCGCGAAAAATGCCATCCTCATCGTGGAATACGCCGTGTTGCAGATGGAACGAGGTCTCTCCCTACTGGATGCCGCCGTTGCCGCCGCCCGTATGCGCCTGCGTCCCATCCTGATGACTTCCTTTGCCTTTATCTTCGGTTGTGTCCCCCTCGTGACTGCAGAGGGCTCCGGGGCATTGGCTCGCAACGCCATTGGCGTGGTAGTGGTCATTGGCATGTCCATTGCCACTATCTTGGGTGTCTTCTTCATTCCTTGCTCCTTCGTGTTTATCATGAAACTCTTCCGTAGCAAAGTGGAAAAACCGCAGCATGGTCCTGACCCCGATGAGACCTTCGCCTACTCTAAACTGGAGGAGGAACAAGCCTGACCGCATCTGTCTTAAGGAAACCTCTTGAGGATCGCCGCGATATCCTTGGACAATACATCCCGCCCGGTGGACGTCTACAGAAACCCGCACTTCTAGGAAACTATCCCGAAAGTGCGCGAAACCGGCATCTCAACACTGAAGCGAACTCTGCCCCGCAGTCTACGACTGCGCGATACCCGGCACCCGTCGGAGTAGGTTGTGCCCCGTCATCTCAGCAGGTTGGGGGAGATGAAGAAGGGCGAGCAGCGTGGGTGAAATGTCTGCCAGACGACCGTCTGAGAGTTCGACCGAGTTCCGGTCGGAACCGCAGTAAATGAGGTCCACGAGGTTGGTGGTATGGGCAGTGTTGGGGGAGCCGTCGGGATTGATCATCTGCTCACAGTTGCCGTGGTCGGCGCAAATCAGACAGCATCCCCCGAGTTCCGAGATACGCTTTACGCACCGTTCCAGAGCTTGGTCTACCGCTTCGCAGGCGGCGATTCCCGCGTTCAAGAAGCCGGTATGCCCCACCATGTCGGGGTTGGCAAAGTTCATAATGGCAACGTCGTAGTTGGCGATAGCATGCACGAATTGGTCTGCCACTTCTGCCACACTCATCTGCGGTTTTTGGTCGTAGGTAGCCACATCTCTCGGGGAAGGTACGAGAATACGCTCTTCGCCCTCAAACTGAGTTTCCACGCCGCCGTTGAAAAAGAAAGTGACGTGTGCGTACTTCTCCGTTTCGGCAATACGCAGCTGCCGCAAGCCCGCGCGTGATACCACCTCGCCGAATATGTTGTCGAGTTTTTCCTGAGCAAATACCACCGGGGAGGGGTAGCATGCTTCGTATTCTGTCATGGTGATGTAGTGCACTTTGGGGTGCACCACGCGATCGAAGTCGGCGAAGTCGTCGTATATTAGAGCACGAGAGAATTCGCGAGCACGGTCAGCACGGAAGTTGATGAAAAAGACCACATCATCGTCACGCACGCGTTGGCGATTGGCCTCGCAGAAAACGGCGGGTTCCAGAAATTCGTCCGTAGTGCCGGAAGCGTAGCTCTTTTCGGCGTACTGAGAGGGAGAGCAGGAGCAGACTTCGCCGCGACCCAGCACGATGGCATCCCAGCCCTTTTTTACACGATCCCAGCGTTTATCGCGATCCATGGCATAGAATCGTCCTACCACGGTGGCAATGCGCGCACCTACGGCATCGGCTGCTTCCTGAAGCTGAGAAAGGAATCCCGTCCCGCTCTTGGGGTCGGTGTCGCGTCCGTCGCTGATGGCATGAACCATGATGTCCTTCACCCCCGCTTGCGCCGCCAAGCGGATGATGCCGATGAGGTGATCGATGTGGGAGTGCACTCCGCCGTCCGATAGGAGTCCCATCAGGTGCAAACGATGTCCGACTGCTTTTCGGAAAGCTTCTGTAATGACGGGATTTGCGGCGAAGCTGCCATCTTGGATCGCGTTAGAAATGCGGCAGAGGTCTTGGTAAACTACGCGCCCGGCTCCTAAGTTGAGGTGTCCCACTTCGGAGTTGCCCATTTGACCCTCCGGTAACCCGACATCCTGCCCGCTCGCCCCCAGTAGAGAGTGCGGACAGGTCGCCAACAAATGATCAGTGAAGGGCGTGCGGGCGAGGACAGTAGCGTCACCGGTTTGCTTCGCAGCTTCAGGACCCTGCGGATTGCGCCCCCAGCCGTCGCGTATTATCAGGACTACAGGTTGATGTGCCATGTCGGCATTGTAGCATACCCTCCCCCGATTGTAAAGACACACCTTCCGGGTTGCCTCGGAGCTACGCACGGATTCTCGGAGGAGTTCCTCCGTGATACCGGGAGCTTTTGTCTTTACCCTACTTAAGGGCTTCACGAAGAAAAGGACGGAGTTTTTCCACAAGAGGGATAGATAAGCCGGGGTCCATGTGGTTATCATCTATCATGAGCATACTATTGCCTCGGATGGCACGGAAGACTTCTCCCGGTTGGAGAGCTTGCAGAGGTTCAATGAGGACGCACAACCCCTCATCGCGCATTTTATATAGGATGGGGAGGATGGATTGGTTTATGCGGAGATAAGATGCAGGGTCACAGACGGCAGCCGTCTTCTCCACTTCTGCCGGGCTGATGTGGCGCAGCGAAAAGGCTTTATCGAAGTGAAGAAGGGGAGGCTGATGTGGGAATTCGGGGGTGGGAGCAAAGAGCACGACCTTCTTTCCGGCGCGGCGGAGCTCTTGCAGGAAGATGCGCAGGTCCTTCTCGTGTTGTTGTTGGGAGACAGGGTCGAAACGGGCATGCCACTTTTGGGCCACAATCACGTGCGTGATTGAAGGGTGAGATCGCAGCCAGTGCATGAGGGCTTTTTCACGTTCCGGCATCGTTCGGTAATTTGGTTTCTTGTCTTCTTCCCAACCGTGAAATGGGTAAATGTAAGAGACTAAGTATACGCCGGAAATTTGTTCGTCCTTCAGAGCGACATCCAGACCCGCAAAGAGGGACGCAGCATGGCTGTCCCCCATGAGGACACAGGTGACAGGTTCCTGCTCGCACCCCATCACCATGAGCGGGGCACGGTATTTAGTCGGCATTTTGTCCAGTTGGTTCATGACGTTAAAGACGTCTCTGCCAAGCGGGAATCGCTCCGGAGAGAGACCCCTTGCCAACGATTCATCATCGCACATTTTCCAGCCGGTGTATGCGGGAATTTCCCAATTACTCGCGGGCAAATAATTTCTGAAACCTCCCGTTCTGCGTCCGGCTCGGCAGAGGAGGAAGGTGATTGCCCAGAGGAGCACGATAGACCAAAGCGGGAAACGTCTCTTCTCCACAGTCACCATCAGTAAAAAGCCGAGCGGCAACGAAAGGATGAGCATTAACAACTCTACCCATAAACTTGGTTGACCGAGCGACCATACGCGCAGGTATACCACCACGGGCAGGTGGACGAGGTAGAGCGAGAAGGAAATGCTCCCGAGCCACACGAATACCTTATGACTCAATATCATGTGAATGATGCGGCATTGGGGAGTGTAGCGCAGGAGCAGCACGGTACCGGTTACCGTGATGAGCGTGTAGGGGAACTTGGCTAAGGTGTTCGCCTCAAGGAAAGCAGGAGAAAATGCGGAGAAAAGCACGCAGAGCATGCCCGCAAAGGCAGCAAGGCGGCAAAGCCACGAGTGTTTAAAGTTGGGGAGGATACAAACGAGCGCACCGGCGAGTACTTCCCAGAGTCTGGGCAGGGTTTGGTAATACGACACGTTGACCTCTAGGTTGTCCGTCGGCACACCAAGAGCAGAAAGCATTTCTGTCAAAGGAGTACTGTAGGCGTGCAGGAGAGAGACGGCACCGAGAATGATCAGAACCGCCGTAATCACTTTGCGCGGTAGGTGTTGTAGCAACTGATTTCCGACGGCGTAGAGCAGGTAGACCTGCAAAATGACGGAGAGATACCACAAGTGCAGGAGCGGCATGTACGCCGAGTCGGGGGCAAAGTAGTTTGCAAATGCACCTCGGAGCATCACATTAGCCTTCGCCAGACATGCCGCATATCCGAGCTTGCACTGTAAGCTTTCATCCGTCCACCACAAAAGCAGCATACCGACGAAAACAGAAATGAGAATGAGCACCACCATCGGTGGAACAATACGCTGAATTCGGCGCAGGAGGTAAGAGAAAAAACCGCGCCAGCTTATTGCTCCGGGTGAAGCCAAACGGGACCGAAATATGAGGTACCCTGCAATGACCAAAAAGATGTCGACCCCCAGATAGCCGTTCGCCCACATGCCTTGTCCGAATACGTGAAATAAGACGACAAGCAGAATAGCTATTCCTCTTAATCCGGCTAAGTGATCGATGTATGTATTCCTCCCCATGACAGACGCTCGCCCGGAGCATTCTACCGTATTCCAAATATGTACGTCAAGTCGGAAATTCCGCCCCACGTGTCGATGCGACCCGCATAGTAATTAACACTGCGGCGATTCGCAGAAATTTTCTCGGGACAGGTGTGGGACCGGGGCGAGATGGAGGCTAATCCTGTTGCGGATCGGCAGCATCCGGTCGCTGTTCGGCAACTTCAGTCGGTAAAACCTCCGGGGAAGCATCGGTTTGAGCTCTCGGTTTAGCTACGGAAGGGGTTTCGGAGGGACTTTCCGCAGAGGTTGAAGATTCGGTACTAGGCACAACGCGAGCTTTTTCGAGCAGGAAAGCGAGCACTTTATCGACTGTCGTGGTGGCGCGAATGGCATCCATACGCCCTTCTTCCTGCAGCTTGCGGATGAAAGATTTGATATTTTTTTCGCCTTCCGAGAGTGCTATTTCCGTGACTTTCTGTGCAAGATCGTTATCTGTTACGAGCAAACCCTCCTTTTCGGCAATTGCGCAAAGAGTGAAATAGGTATGCAGAATTCTGACAGCCTCCTCACGGGCACTGTCTCGCGTCGCATCATCGACCGTTTCGGATGCGTGCAATCCCCCAAGGACAGCATTCATTTGCGCCTCCACGATCTGCCGGGGCAGGGGGAAGTCGACGTGTGACGCGATGTAGTTGGAAATTTGTGTTTTTTGAGCGTTGATATTATCGCGCTTCTTTGATGCTTCCAAGATTGTACGTATGCTGGAGCGCAAGGTCGGCAAGTCCGGAGCACCATGGGCAGAAACGAAATCTTTTGACTCAATATCGGGTACCTGAATGCTCTGAATTTTCTTGATCTTGCAGGTAAATACGACATGCTTACCGCGCAGTTCCGGGATATAAAAATTCTCATCCGGTTCGAAGCCAACTACGCGTTCCTCACCGGCGACGGCACCTACCAGACCTTCAGCGAGGGGGGGCAGGAAGGCGTTTTTGAGGTTTAGTCCGCAATCACTACGACTGTCTAGAGAGCTCACATCACGACCGCAGAACTCAGAGAGGGATTTGCCCTCGACGGTAGACTTGAAGTCGAGGATAACGCGATCATCCATCGTGGCAGGGCGGTCGACCTCGGTATAAGTGACCTCGCTCCAAGCGAGGTTTCGCAGGAAGTTGGACACCTCCTCCTCGTCCACATCGTTATCTACCTGAGATATTTCGATGCCTTCATAGCGAGGAAGCTCGAAGGGAGGCACAAAAGAGACATGGAAGAGGAGCTCGTAGGCACCGTCCTCCTGCACATTGATTTCCGGGTTGGGAGTGTTTACTATTTGTACATCCGCATCCAAGGCATTGATCAAATCCGCAGACTCTTTAGAGAGCCGCGAGAGAAGAACATCCTCGGTGTCTTTCTGAAAATGTTTGATGATTACGCTCATTGGTACTTTACCCGGGCGGAAACCCGGGATACGAGCACTGCGCGCAAAACGGTTGAGAATATCCTTGCGCTTTCCGGCAATTTCGGCGGCATCCGCGTACGTGCGAATCGTCCCCTCGCACTCGCTCGTTTTTTCAAATTTTATATCCATGACACAGAGGGTGTAGAATTAACAAACAACTCTCCCGAGACGTCTGCGACCGCAGACCTGTCTTTCTGTCGCAGGGAAGATCAGCGTTTACTGAATTGGAAACGCTTTCTCGCCCCGGGACGCCCCGCTTTCTTGCGTTCCTTCATACGCGAGTCGCGGGTGAGTAGCTTTTGCTCGCGGAGCAGCGGGCGAAGAGCCTCATCTGTCATGACCAAGGCACGCGCGATGGCCAAGCTCATTGCTCCGGACTGACCGTGTATGCCACCCCCTTTCGTCACAAGCAGTACGTTGTACTTCTTCATAGTGTTGGTGGCATAGAAAGGTTGCAGCACGACATTTTGCAGGGCATCCGTCGGGAGGTATTCTTCGAAGCTGCGACGATTGATCGTTATTTTGCCGGTTTTACCTTCTTCGACAGGTGTAAGCCACGCATGAGCAACGGCTTTCTTGCGGCGTCCGGTGGCGTTGTACGGGGTAGTAGCCATAGTGAAAAGGGGTTCAGGAGATGGTGACAGGCGTGGGGTTTTGAGCTGCGTGCGGGTGAGTTGCCCCGGCGTATACTTTGAGACGGACACCCTGTGCACGCCCCTGTCGCGTGTGCGGCACCATGCCGAGTACGGCGTGCTCCAGCAGGAACTCCGGCTTCTTGCGGCGGATTTTGGCAGGGGTGAGCACCACTTGGTTACCCACATAGCCCGTGTAGCGAGTGTAGATCTTCGCCTGCTCCTTGTTGCCCGTAAGCACGACCTTGTCGGCATTGATAATCACCACATAATCGCCGCAATCCGTGTGAGGTGTAAAGATAGGTTTATTTTTCCCGCGCAGCAGATTGGCAGCCTGCACAGCCACCTGACCGAGCACTTGGTCGGTCGCATCTATCACATACCATTTGCGCTCGATGTCCTGAGCTTTGGCTGAAAAGGTTTTCATAAATAGCTATATGCGTTCACCGCAGACACCACCGGACGCATATCCGGGGCACGGAGGGGTAACATACCCTCACTTTTCCCATTTGTCAACCGTATTTTTTGCATTTTACTTGGTTTTTTGACAAATTCATTCGCAGATTGCGAGAATACGCTTGCAAAATGTCTTCACCGGTTCTAAACTGTGCGCGCGCTGCGTGCGCCGTCTTTATCAATTCTCACCATCTATGCTAATTCCCAACGGACGCAACAACAGACCGGGTCCCCGAAAGAACTTCCCTCCGCGTGCCCAGCAGGGAGCAGCTCGCCCGAATCAAACCCCGGTAAAACAGAAAAAGGCGGATGACGATGGAGAGGGTGAAATTGAGCTAGAGGGTGTCGTCACTGCCGTTCTGGCCGGTACGATGTTCCGCGTACGCGTCGAAGGCGGTCATGAATTTTTAGCGCACATCTCCGGCAAAATGCGCAAACGCTTTATCCGACTCATCGTAGGTGACAAGGTGCGCATTGAAGTCTCCCCGTACGACATGAGCAAGGCGAGAATCACCTTCCGCCTCAATTGAAGGGTGCGAGGTAACGGGAGGTACGAAGTACGCGGAGCCGGAAGGCAATGCTTGCGTGGTGTCGTGGCTCGGCGCAATTTCCCCCACGAACGGGTAAAATTGAAAATAGAAAGCGGATAAAGAAAACCTCCATGATTTACACTTAAGTGTTGGCACTCGTTTTTCTCCATGGTGCGAGGAACTCTGCCGGGGAGCCGCCGTTGCGGATATGTTGAAGGAAGGCGGTACCGATGACGGCGGCATCCGGTTCGGCATCCGGGGGCAGGGAGCGGAGTTGTTCGGGCACGCGCAGACCGAACCCCAAGGCGAGCGGCACATCGAACACACGGCGGGCGCGGCGGATGGTATCGGCGACGGCTTCCACGTGTTCATTCATTCCCCCGGTGGTGCCGAGTACCGACACGATGTAGACATAATCTTTCGAGTAAGGGGCGTACTGCTGCATTCGTTCAGTGGAGGTATTCGGACCGACGAGAGTGATCAGCGAGAGCCCGTATGGGGCGATGGCTTCGCGGAACTCGGTCGTCTCCTCCAGCGGGAGGTCCGGCACGATGAAACCGCTGACCCCCGCAGCATCACAATGGGCAGCCAAGCGATTCAAATCGTACTGCACGAAGGGGTTCATATACCCCATGAGCACGAGTTTGGCACGGAAGGAGCCGCGCCGGGCGCGCAAGCCGTCAATCACCCAATCTAGGGACATGCCTTGGGCGAGGACCGAGCGGCTGATTTCTTCAATCACGGGACCATCGGCTACGGGGTCGGAAAAGGGGATACCGATTTCGATGATGTCCGCTCCGGCGGCATCTGTCTGCGCGAGAACCTCCCAAAAGGTTTCCTGCGAGGGGAAACCGGCGGTCAGAAAGGGGATGACGGCATACCTGCCGCTTTTGCGTGCTGCGAGAATGGTGTCTTTCATGGGTTAATCGAGGTGGATGTAATGCAGGGCGTGGGCAAGGTCTTTGTCGCCGCGCCCGGAGAGGTTCACCAACACGCGGGAACCGGGGGAAAACTCTCCGGCGTGCTTGAAGACCCAAGCCAAGGCATGCGAACTCTCGAGGGCAGGAATGATACCCTCGGAGCGGGACAAGCGACGGAAAGCATCGAGAGCTTCCCGGTCATACGCTACGGCGTAGTGCACGCGCCCGATCTCGTGCAAATAAACGTGTTCCGGACCGACTCCCGGGTAGTCCAAACCGGCAGAAATGGAGGAAGATTCGCAGATTTGACCGTGGGTATCCTGCAAGAGGTTCATGCGCGCTCCGTGCAGCACCCCGGGTGTGCCCAGATTGATGGCGGCGGAGTTCTCGCAGCCGGGTTCGCCGGTGCCGCCCGCCTCCACCCCGATGAGCCGCACCGAGCTGTCCCGCAGGAAGGGGTAGAGCATTCCGATGGCATTCGAACCGCCGCCCACGCAAGCGACAACGGCGTCCGGCAGTCCCCCCGTTCGCGCGAGCATCTGCTCCCGTGCCTCGGTGCCGATAACTTTTTGCAGCTCGCGCACCAGCGTGGGAAATGGATGCGGACCCGCCGCCGTGCCGAAGACGTACATCGTGTCCGCTTGGTGCACTATCCAGTAACGCAGGGCTTCGTTGATGGCATCCTTGAGGGTGCGTGAGCCGGTTTGCACGGCGATCACCTCTGCCCCCAACAGCTTCATGCGCTGTACATTCGGGGCTTGCCGCTCCACATCCTTCGCTCCCATGAAGACGGTGCACTTCAAGCCGAACTTGGCGGCAGCCGTCGCCGTGGCGACACCGTGCTGCCCCGC
>CAYRJI010000073.1:0-10247 GCA_964424645.1 uncultured Akkermansia sp.
CGGATAACGAACGCCCCATCCAAGATGAGGAAATTTGGTGGGCTCAACCTCCCACAATGCTCCGCATGAAATCCGGCACAAATACCATCATCATCGAGCAACCTTACACCGTTGAGTTTCAGTCTTGGGGCGCATCCCTTCAGCCTCTGCCCCTCTCCTCCCAAAACCCGCCCCGATAAAATTCTCGAGAAACGTTGCGATGCCAATCCCCATGCGGGTTACAAACGCCCAATATGAAGTACGAAGTACGAAGTGGCAGAGCTGGGGAGTAGCGGGCGTGGTAAGCAGTGGATGCGTGCAGGAAGGACGTGTGTGATGCGAGTGGGAATCCACGGCTGTAACCGGACGTGTCATTTGTGATGAACAGTGGTGCCATGCGAGCATCTCTTCATGGCTCTGCATACCACACGGGTATCAACCTCGCGGGTGCTTTGATTCATTCCCCACGCCTGTTCCGGCTTTGCCTCCTTCCATCCCCCCCCCCTGCGCAACTCCGTTGCGCCTAACTCCTTCACTTCGTACTTCGTACCTCGTACCTCGTACTTCCATTCCCCCGTGTCTTCCTGCCTCAAGATCATCGCCCACCATTAAGCCCTTAATTTATTTGGGACAGATGTGCCCCTGAGCGGGTGTTTCCTCGGGACAAGGGTAGTCGGCGCGGATGATGCGCGCGGCGGCGGTCGGGTCGTCCATGATAACTTCCCCGACATGCGGTGCGCGTATGATGCCGGATGCGGGATTCTTGATACTCAGTACCGGCGTACTGATGACGGCATCCACGTGGGACTTCTCAAAGCAGAGGTCGGTGTCCGTCATTTCACAATCCCGCAACACCAAACCGGAGCAATAACAAAATGGCTGCGTCCCGGTGATTTTGCAGTGCTCTAGGGTAAGTCCGTTTGCGTACCACGCCGGATACTCGCCGCAGAGCACACTGTCGCGTACTACCACATTGCGGCAGTGCCAGAGGGTGTCCTTGGTGTGCAGCACGCAGTGCTCCAACACTGCATTTTCTACGTACTGGAAAGAGTACTTCCCTCGCAAGGTGAGATGCCGGAAGGCGAGATTGCGTGATTTGAGCATGAAATACTCGCTTTCCGCCTCACACTCGTCCATACGCACGCCGTCCAAGAACCACCCAAACTCCGGGGAAATGATGTTGCATCGCACTAATGAGATATCCCTGCATTCACGGAATGCCTTGATACCATGCAACTTGGACTCCTGTACGGTCGCACGCTCGGTATACCAGAATGCGGCACGGCAACTCGGGGTAAACTCGCTGTGCACGATGTCCAGCCCCTGCACATGCCAAAAGGGATACCGCAGGCTGAAGCGGCAATCCTGCACGGTAATATCTCGGCTTTCTTTCAGCGCACTCTCCCCGTCCGCCGGTCCGTCAAAGTCACAATGCCGCAGCAGGAGTCCGCGACTACCGTACAACGCCCGCTCCTCATCGTATGTCCGATCTTCAATGACTTCTCCCATGTCTCATCTCGACGCCGCGCAGCCCCGCCACGCACCCGCGCTTTCTATCGAGCACGTAGCGGCACCGTCGTGTAATCCACCCGGCGTAGGCATCAACTGTAGGATGACTCGACCTTCTGAGCGACATCGCGGTAGCCGTAATCCACCTCGTAGATAACCTTGTAATTGTCCAACGCCTTCCCCTTATCGCCGGATTCCTCATACAGAGAAGCAATGGTGTAAAGGAGCTCCTTCTTAGTGTCATCCATATTGGGATACTCACTATTGGCATCTTCGAGCTGGTGGATAGCCATATCGGTCATGTGCTTAGCGGCATAGCACTTACCGAGCATGAGCATGGACTTCACGCGGAGATTGGGGTTCGAGCGAGCACGCTGCAAAGCCGGGATAGCCTCGGCAAACTGCTCCGCTTCAAAGAGGGCTTGCCCATACTTGAACTGTAGCTGAGCATCGGTTGGGTTGGCTTCCACACGCACCCTCGCATCTTCCACCACCGCTTGCGCTATCTCTCGCTTCTTCTGCTCGTATTGCGCCTTAGCTTCCTCATTGTTGGGGTCTTGCTCCAGCACACTCCGATAGTATTCCAAATCTGCCCGCATCACTTTTTCATTCATCTCCATCGCCTTATCGCTGATGGACAGATCGGTGGACCCACTCAGCTGAAATGCATACGCATAAAAGGAATACGCATTGGCAAAGTCTTCCATCTGCTCATACACAGACGCGATCCCCTTGACGATCTGCAAATTCGTATTGTCCGCCGCGTACTCTTGGGAAAGCTGCGCGAGTCGTGCCTCCATCTCTGCTCGCGTCATCCCCACCTTGTCCGCACTTTCCAAATCTGCCGTGGCATTTTGATTCTTCATCTTGGTGCGGAAATCTCCGCTACCTTCCCAATTCCCTTGCCTCATCGATGCCCGCGCCGCACAATCCTTTTCACCACGCTGCGCCACCGGGTCTGTGCGGTCTATCTTGAGTATGCGCCGGTAGACCTCTGCAGCCTCCGCAAATTGCTCGTGCTTAATGTAGTGACTTGCCAACAGATGCAAGTGCTTCTTCGGTTTTTGCCCGATCCGCTCCTGCCCGTCGCATATCGTCGTAAGCGCAAATGCCGCCATTTCCGGCAAATTGAGGTCAGTAGCCGCCGCAAAAAGTGATTCATTTGCCGGTATAGAGTACGGATCCTTCTCTAACTCATCCTCAATGGTCGTTATGGTGGTCTCCGGGTCCCTGCGCGTTGTCGTCAACCTTACCCCCGCCAATATGGATGACTTTCGCCCCGCATCCGGCGTCACCATAACCTCGCATTTTCGCAGCAGTTGCCTCCCTTGCAGAAATCCCGGTACCCGCTTAACCAGCGTGCGTAATATGCTTACGGCATACTTGTAGTTCTTGTGCTCCGGGCTTGCTGCTTCCTTTGCCTTGCGCCAAAGCCCTGCTTCAGCCGCTTGCAGTTCCTTTTCTGTAACGATTGTAATCATGGCGACGAGATATGTTTCGTAAGCATGCGCGGGTGACCTGTGTCAGCAGTCACTCACCTGCATCTCCCCCTATTCTATCACCCCTATGACAAGATTTCAACCTTGTTTTTCAAAAATTTTGACGATAGCGTGATTTTATGCACGCCCGTCCCACGAAAATTTCTGAAAATCGCGGCAATGCTAGTTCCTATGCGGGTTACAAACGCTTTGCGTATTAAGGGGGCATCAACCTCACGGTTGCATAGATTTGGTCTCCACGCATCGTTTCGGCTTCGTTTCTTCCACTTCACCCTGCGCAACCTTGTGCTCCCATCTCCTTCACCTCGTACTGCGAGTCCGCAGCGGTGTCAAATTTCAGATGCACAGGAGCGTGTCCATCACGGCAAGTTTCACCGAGCCGTAGAAGTTGCTTTCCACAAGTTTCACCCTCAGCTCACTCAAATGCTTACCGACCGGTCCGAGTGCTTGGGCGAAAGCCGCGCGATTCTCACTGCGCAACTTGTTCAAAAGCAAGCGGACATCTTGGATTTCGCTGAGAACCGGCAATGTGTCCAACAGCGCATCCGCAGCGGCATCCGCCCCGGCACGGTCGACCACCTTCGCGTATTCGACCCCCATTCGTTCGTGGAGCTGCTTGAGCTTGCTCATTTGCCGGTCAAATACCTCGCGTGTGATTTGCTGCGGGGGAGGCATAAGGTTAAAAATGTGCTGCACGGGTAGCCATTCGACGAGCTCGCGTGCCTGCTGCACCGTGCACGGGACTTCCTCTGCCAGCAAACGGATGGCTAACTCATCCACCCGGTATTTAATGAGCAGAGCATTCATGGCACGGTGGTTATCGTAAAAAGCACGTCCCCCGAGTTTCCCGCCGTTGCCGACTTCGTAGCACTCAATAAAAGCCGCCGGTGCCTGCAACCGCTTAGCAAATGCCACACACTCGGCAACGTACTGTGTCGGCAAGCTATGTCGCTCACGCACGAGGTGCATCATGCTCAGTAGGAGCACCCGCTTGATGGCACAACATTCTTCCTGCGTCGGCTGCGCACTTCCCTCGTCGTTCACAGCCTGCCCCGCAGGAGCATTTTCCTCCCCCACAGTTTGCGGTTGCCCGGCTGTCGCCGGAAGCACCAGAAAGAGAAGAATCGGCAAAGCTTTCATACCAAATTCCCTAAGTAAAACTTTTTCTTACCGCGACGCAAGATAAAGAGCTCGCCTTGGATGGCATGCTCGGGAGTAAAAGTGAAAGCGGCATCACTCACAACCGCGCCATTCACCGAAATAGCTCTGTTATTTACAAATTCGCGTACCTCGCGCTTCGACGAGCAGATACCTGCGACCACCAACGCATCCGCCAACGAGGCACCTCGCGGCAAATCCACCTGGGGGGCTCCGCGCAAACCACTCCGGATATCTCGTATGCTCATACCTGTATAGTCACCGGCGAAAAGCTTGGCACTGATTTGCACGGCATGGTTAAACTCCCCTTCTCCGTGCAAGTCGGTGATGATCTCACGTGCCAACGCCTTTTGAGCGGTGCGGTGCTCCGGGTGGGCGGCATGCTCGACCTCAATGGCGTTGATTTCGTCGGGTGTGAGAAAAGTCAGCATCTTGAGGTAGTTAATAACCTGCGTGTCCTCCGTATTGATAAAGTATTGGTACAGCTCATAGGGACTCGTCTTTTCCTTGTCCAGCCACAGTGCGTTGCCTTCACTCTTACCGAATTTGTTGCCGTGACTGTCCGTTACCAACGGCATCGTCAGCCCATACACTTCGTCCCCCGATGTTTTGCGAATGAGCTCGATCCCCGTGGTAATATTGCCCCACTGGTCGCTGCCTGCCACTTGCAAATCTACCCCCCGCGTCTCATGCAGGTGCTTAAAATCAATAGCTTGAATGAGCATGTAGGAAAATTCGGCGTACGATATTCCATTTTCCATCTGCCGCCGCACGTGGTCCTTACTGAGCATGTAGCTGACGTTGATGAACTTCCCGTAGTCCCGGAAAAAGTCAATGACATTCAGATTCTTGATCCAGTCATAGTTGTTCACCACCTCGAAGCCGAACACACGTTCCACCTGCGCACGCAAACTCTCATAGTTGTGCATCACGAGCTCCTTCTGCTGTTGCTCTCTCTCTACCGTCCCCCGGGGGTCACCGATGAGTCCGGTCGCCAGCCCCACGAGCAGAATCGGATGGTGCCCGGCCCGCTGCAATCGCTTGGTAATCAAAAAACTCGAATAATGTCCCAAGTGCAGACTCTCCGCCGTCGGGTCCGTGCCGATGTAAAACGTCATCCCCCCCGCGTTCAGTTTCTCAATCAGCTTCTCGTCTGAAATCTGATTGACCAACCCGCGCCATTTTAACTCCTCGTAAAGTGTCATCATCCGCCCCCGATTGTACCATGTCCAACTCCCGACCGCAAGCGAAAAGCAAACATACTGTGCGAAGGCACATCTGTCCCATGAAAATTTTCGAAAATTACCGCAATACTAGTCCTCATGCGGGTTACAGACGCTCTACGTACTAAGGAGGCTTCAACTTCTCGGGTGCTTTGATTTATTCCCCTCGAGTCGTTTCAGCTTTGCCTCCTTTCAACTCCCCTGCGCAACTCCGTTGCGCCTAACTCCTTCACTTCGTACCTCGTACTTCGTACCTCGTACTTAATCCCCTCTCCGTTTCCCTGCCGCAAAGTCATCGCCCACCACGAAGCATTTTATTTATTTGGGACAGATGTGGCGAAGATGCAAAGTCGGGAAACAGCGTATATGCTCGGCGTGGGATTCGACGCTTCAGTGAAACATTATGTGTTTGCGAGCAGGATATTGACATTGTTATTTACAATGTCAACAAGTTATATTACTCACTGCTTTCAAAAGGATTACAAACAATGATGAAATGAAATGACACGCAGGGATCAAATGTCAAGAAAAGTTAATAAATGGAACAAAAGTATCGAAAAAAATTTTTCTTGTGGAACACCCATGGAATAAAAAAGCAGCGGAGGGGAGGGAGGAGACGGAGGGGAAAAAAGCTTTTCAGAGGGAGGGAGACGTGGCATATTCAACCCCGGCAACGCACCGGAACCCGGTCGCCTCCGAAGGGATGAGCGAGGTATGAGGTGAGGGAGCAAGACCGGAAACAGAGTAGGTTCGCACCTAGGAAAGTGCATGAAAATCAACGATAAAGAAAACAGGGAATGGGCGGATATCGTAGAAGACATCCGTCGAAGGGGAGATGTCGGCGCGTACGGATTGGAGAATTATGTCGGCAAGCTGAAGCTCAGGGAGGACACCGGGGAGAAGCTGCTCTTGGAGTACCCGGCTGACCTGCCCATCGTTTGGGTTGAGCTCAACTACAAGGAATGTATCATGAACTCCGTGGTGAGCGTCATCGGAGCTGCGCGCGTCATCGAATTCGTGCCTACGGAGGAAGAAGCGTCTCTCGAACGCCCGCAAGCATCCATCCCTTCCCGGCAAGAATCTGTAGCGCAAGCCCCGGAAAAACCGCAGCCTCCTGCTCCGCAGGTCCGCAGACGCAAACTCTCCCGCAAAGTAGACACATTTAACAGCGGCTTGAACGAGATCTACGACTTTGAGAGCTTCGTGGTGGAAGATGTCAACCGTTTTGCTTGTGATGCTGCCATGGCAGTGGCGGAGCAGCCCGGCAAGTTCAATCCTCTCTTCATTCATGGGGACTCCGGATTGGGCAAAACTCACCTCCTGCAGGCCATCGGCAACGCCATTCGCAAGCATGACGAAGATGCCCGGGTACTCTACGTGACCAGCGAAACCTTCACAAACAGCTACATCGAAGCACTGGCTCTCAAAGCCGATGCCCTGCAAAGTTTCCGCCGTAAGTACCGCAAGGCAGATGTGCTGCTCATCGACGATGTCCAATTTCTCGCCCACAAAGGGAAAACTCAAGAGGAATTTTTCCACACCTTCAACACTCTCTTTGACGGAGGGAAGCAGATTGTGCTTACCTCTGCTTGCCCGGCATCCGAGGTGTCCGACCTAGACGAGCGGCTCCGGTCTCGCTTCGAACAAGGTCTCTCCGCTGCGCTGCATGCGCCTGCGTATGAAACTCGGGTGAACATCCTGAAAATGAAGCGGGAACGCATGTGCGGGGAGCTAATCGATGACGAAGTGCTCGAATACCTCGCCAAGACCATCACCCGCTCCGTGCGCCGTCTGGAAGGTGCGTTTACCAGCCTCTCCGCCTGTGCCGCCTTGTCGCACCGCAAACCCACCTTACAAGAAGCCCGTGCTCAGCTGCGCGAGATCGTGCGCGAAGAACCGCGTACGCGTCTGGTTATCAAGGATATTCAACAGAGTGTAGCCGACGAATTTCACCTTCGTGTTGCGGACCTCAACGGACGCCGACGCACGGCAAACATCGCCCTGCCGCGCCAGATTGCCATGTTCCTAGCCCGTCACCATACAGCCTGCTCGCTCAAGGACATCGGTGCCGCTTTCGGTGGACGCGACCACGGAACGGTCATCCATGCTGCCTACACCGTCGAACAACGCATGGCGGAGCAGCCCGAACTGCGGGCTGCCGTAAACCGCATCATGGCAACCCTCGGTATTTAACCCACCCGTTTTTTCCCCCTCCCGGAAGCCGTGGAATCGCACGCACAGAAGAGTCGAGCTGCATTGTCCTCCGTGCTTTGGAGTACTCTGCTCACCGTGCTGAAACTCGTGGTCGCCCTCATAACCGGCTCGCTCGGCATCCTCTCAGAGGCTCTCCACAGCAGTCTCGACCTCTGCGCGGCAGTCGGCACTCTCTTTGCCGTCAAAATAGCTGCTCGTCCGGCAGATGAGGACCACCCGTACGGACACGGCAAGATCGAAAATCTGATGGCACTGGCAGAGACTCTTCTCCTGCTCGGCACCGCCATCTGGGTGATCTATGAAGCAGTGCACCGCCTCATGAGTGCTGATCCGAATGCCTTGCACGTGGATATCTCCATCTGGGCATTCCTCGTGATCATGGTCTCGTTGGTCGTGGACATCAACCGCTCCGCCATGCTGCGCCGCACGGCTCGAGAAACGAACAGCGCAGCTCTCGAAGCCGATGCCGCCCACTTTTCCAGCGACATCTGGAGCAGTGCAGCCGTACTCGTCGGTATCACCGGTGCAGCCCTCGCCCCACAGGTCAACCCGAATTCCCCTCTGCATTGGATACTCATACGGGCGGATGTCCTTTCCTCCTTGGTCGTGGCGTGCATTATTCTGCACATCTGCAAGGTTCTCGGCACTCAGTCCGTCAATAATCTGATGGATCGCACCGACGATGCACTCTATGCGCGCGTCAGGGACCTCATGGCAACCCGTATGCCTGCCTACCCGCTGCGTCACATGCGCGCGAGATCCGTCGGCAATTCCTCCTACATCGAAATGGTGGTAGCGATGCCCCGCGACCTCCACGTCGACACAGCACACGAAATCGCCGATGCCATCGAGAGCCTCGTGGAACGCAGCGTCCCGGGAGCACAGACCCTCGTCCACATGCAACCGGAAGACCCTCCTGCAGACTCCCCGGAACAGCTCGTGCGCCGCATCGCTCTCACCCATCGCTTGGGTATGCACTCCCTGCGCCTTCTGCAGGCAGATGAGGGGCTGCTCGTGTTTACGGACTTGGAGCTACCTCCGAATGCCTCGCTCGAGTCATGGTGGGTAGCCGTGCAGGCTTTCCGCACGGAGGTCCGCCGTCACCTGTCTGCCGTAGAAGTATACGTGCATATCGAGCCCAGCATGCGCTCCCTCCGAGAGTACACTACCCCGGTCCCACCCGACTGGGATACGCTCGTGCGGCAAGCCATGCGCTCGCTGCATGCACCGCCTCCTCTCTCCATCCGCCTTTTCTCTCGCGACTTGCAGCGCGTCTGCTTTGTCACGATACCACCGGAATCCGCCCTTACCGTAGAGCAAAGCCACGAGAAAATGTCGATTCTCACAGACCGTCTCTCTGCCGCCCTACCCCCCGTCGCACGCATCTTTGTAGTCTACGAATAAACAAATTACGTGCCCACCACATCACTTCCCTTCCACACCCCTCTCCCCGCCACTCCCTGCACGACCGACCACATCCGCTCGCTTCACGCTTTGCGCCCTCCCCTTGCGCAACGGAGTTGCGCGGAATTTCTAATTCGTACTTCGTACTTAGCGTTCGCCCCGCCTCCTACGGTCGTTCTTCTCCCCCTATTCTCGTCCTGTCCCTCGTTCCCTCTCCCCTTCTGGCTTCGTACCTCGTACTTGCATTGGGCGGTTGGGGAAGCCCGGCGCGGGAAAGTGCGGCGAGGAGCTGTTGGCGGGGTTTCTCGGGCCAACATTTGTTTGAAACGGGGCTGGCAGGGCTGGGGTGCAGGATGCTGTCGAGGGTAAAGGACATGTCCGGCAGGGTATCGGCAGCAGCCCGTAATTGTTGCAGCGCGTATGCACCGATGCCGATGAGGCAGGTAGGTCGCAAGGCTCTGATGAGCCGCACAAGGTGCCGCTGGCAGACGGCGTTGATTTGCGCTGTCTGCTCACGCGGGAGGCGGTCGGGCGTGATGTTGGCTCCCGTTTCGCTCATCCAGATAAGCGGACAATAATTGGCAACGTATGCTGTGGAAAAGAAGGCATCCGCCGAGCCGTAAAGCTGGGCAAAGAGCCCCCAGAGTCGCCGCCCGCTCACCTCAGAGCGCGGACAGGAAAATCCCAGAATCGGTCGCTTAGGGTGTGTGTGCCGGGGGCTCCCGATGGGGGCGGTAATGCCCATCCACAGGGTAACTGCAGCAACCTCTCCGAAGGGGACTCCCGTCTGTGCCATCCCGAAAGGTCCGGGATTCATGCCGAGGAAGAGTACTTGCTTGGGCGATGTAGCAAAGCGACGGATGTAGGCTTCATGCCCCGCCCAAGCGTACCGGAGCGGGTTGTAGGTGAAAGCAACGGGCGGCGGAAAGCGCAATGCGTCCATCTCTTCGGAGAGCTCGCGTGCGGCTTGCAGGACTTCGTCAATGCAGCTCATGCACCCCATCTTACCATAAAAAGTCACACCTGTCCCATGAAAATTTCTGCAAATCGCCGCAATGCTAATCTTCATGCGGGTTACAGACGCCCTGCGTACCAAGGGGGCTTCAACCTCACGGGTGCTTTGATTTATTCCTTTCGCGTCGTTCCGGCTTTGCCTCCTTCCTACTCCCCTGCGCAACTCCGTTGCGCCTAACTCCTTCACTTCGTACTTCGTACTTCGTACCTCGTACTTGATCGCCCCCGTGTTGCCACGCGATGAAGT
>CAYRJI010000074.1:0-9957 GCA_964424645.1 uncultured Akkermansia sp.
ATTTGAAATGCGATGCACAGATCGAAATAAAATACGAGGCGGTCACGGGGCACGGGGCAGTAAAATCGGAGGAGAGTGGTGGTGTGTGATAGTGGGGAAATTTTCGGATATTGGGGGTAATCCTGCTTGCCAAGGGGCGGGGGGGGTGGTAAGATGGGTGCGTTCATGAAAACGGAACTCATAGAGAAAGCGAGTCGCATTGTAGGGGACAACCAGCTCTTCATCAACATCGTATCCAAGAGAGTCAATCAGCTCAACCATGGGGCGGATCCGTTTGTACCGACCACGCCGGAGATGGGGTCGGGAGACATAGCGTTGACGGAAATCATTGAGGGGAAGCTGCTGTGGCACGAGGTCAATGCGAAGCAAGGGGAGGAGAAAGCCGAGCCCTTCGACGCGCTCGGGAGCGAGGAACCTTCGGAGTTACCGGAGTAGGGAGGGTAGCAGTCCGGGGAGCACTATAGGAGGTGCGGACGGGGCAAACAACGCCTCACGCCATGCAACGGAAGAACAAGCCGGGCACGAGCCTGATAGCCGGGAACAAGAAAGCGGGGCGGGACTATGAGGTCACCGAGTGCATCGAGTGCGGCATCGAGCTACGCGGGACGGAGGTGAAGGCTATCCGCGCCGGGAAGGTAAATGTGGCGGATGCGTTTGCGCGCGTGGAAAAGGGGCAGCTCTTTCTCTACGGATGCGATATTCAACCGTGGGAGGGTGCAGGTGCGTGGTTTCAACACGAGACCCGCCGCCCGCGACGTCTGCTCGCCCACAAGCGCGAAATCCTGAAGCTGGAGATACGCACGGCACAACGCGGATTTGCGCTGCCGCTCATGCGGCTGTATTGGAAGGACGGGCGAGTGAAGGCGGAGCTCGGGATAGGACGCGGCAAGACGCACCGGGACCGCCGCTACGACCTCAAAGCCCGGGCGGAAATGCGAGAAGCACGCCGCGAGGTGGTGCGCTTTAACAAAGGACGTAACATTTCACCACATACTCACTGATATGAAGAAAAAGTCAGTACTCATCATCATGGCACCCGGCTTTGAGGAGATCGAGCTCATCGCCCCGGCGGATATTCTGCGGCGGCTCGGCGTGGAGGTCACTCTCGCAGGGGTGGGTGCAAGCAGCGTGCGCGGTGCACACGGCATCGAGGTGCGGGCGAATGCCCCCCTCAGTGCCCTCAACGCAGCGGACTACGATGCGGTCGTCGTACCGGGAGGACCCGCTGCGTGGAACCTGTGCAAGGACGAGACGGTGCTGCGGCTGCTGCGCAAGATGCACGCAGCACACAAGCTCATCGCCGCCATCTGTGCCGCACCCATGGTGCTGGCGGCAGCGGGTGTGCTCCGCCCCGAACAGCGGGTTACCTGCTACCCGGCAGTCGAAGTGCAGGCAGCCGTGCAAGCGGCGGCGGTCTTGACGGACAGCGACGTGGAGGTGGGCGACGGGCTCATCACCGGACGCGGTCCCGCCGTTGCTCTCCGCTTCGGTTTTGCCCTCGGGGAAGCTCTCGTCGGGGCAGAGCAAGTGCGGCGGCTGCGCGGCGACATGTGTGCCGCCGACTGATTTTCCGGCATGAAGGATGTCCTCTGCCACACCTGCCGCAACGGGTTGACCCTGCTCATTCGGGCTCGCCGTGACACGGCGTTGGTCGCCCTGCGCATGGGGGTTGAAACCGGGTCTGCACTCGAAGCCCAATACGTGGGAAGCGGGATTTCTCACCTCACGGAGCACTTGGTGTTCAAAGGCACGCGCGAGATGAGTGCCGCGCAGCTCAACGAAGGGGTGTCAGATCTCGGGGGCATCTGGAACGCCTACACGGGCACGGACAATACCGTTTTTCAGATAGACGGACCCGCGCGGCACGTACGCGCGTTCCTGCATTACCTCGTGCAACTCACCCTGCACCCCGCTTTCCCGGCAGAGGAATGGGAGCGCGAGCGCGATGTCATTCGCCGGGAGATGGAGATGTACGCCGATGACCCGGAGGATGCTGTGCAGCGAGCCCTCGCGGAAACGCTCTACCACGTGCACCCGCGCCGCTTCCCGGTCATCGGTCTGCGCGGGCTTTTCGATTCCCTGCAACGCGAGGATGTGCTGCGCTACCACGCCGAGCGTTACGTGCCGGGCAATATGTTTCTCTGCATCGTTGGGGATGTGGAAGCTGCGGAGGTGGTGGCAGCCGTGGAGGAGGAGCTGCGGGAGGTTCCCGCGCGGGCATGTCCGCACCCGGGGTGTCCTGCGGAGCCACTCCAACGCGCACCCCGGCTCTGCCGCCGAGAATTTGCCCAGCCGACGAGCAGCCTGTGTCTCGCGTGGCGTATCCCCCCGCGTGAACACGAAGACCTCCCCGCCCTCAGTCTGCTTGCCGCCATCCTCAGCAGCGGACGCTCCGCGTGGCTGCAGCGCACTTTCCACGACGAGCAGGCTCTCGCCCACGATACCGCCGCCTACCTCATGCCCCGGTCGGATGCTCAAGGCGCGTTTGTGATACGCGCCGATGTCGACCCCGACCGCCGGGATACGCTGCGCGATGCCCTCCTCGCCTTCGCCTATTCCCTACCGCAGGCGGACTTTGAGCAGGCACTCGCCCGGGTCAAGAAGAGATGCCGCGTGCAGCATCTCAGGGAGCTCTCTCTCGTCACCACCTCGGCGGAGGTGCTCACTGCCACGTGGGCAGCTTACCACAATGCTCAGGCGTACGAGGAATGGCATGCCGCGCTCTCGCGTGTGACGGTGGACGACTTGCGTCGCATCGCACGTTCCTATTTCTGCCCGCATACGCTCTCGGAAGTAACGATTGACCCCCTGAAACACAGCCCCACGCCCGTACGGGAAACTCCGGCTGCGACTCCCCGCCCCACGGCACAGTCGGCTCCACTACCCACATATTTTCAAGTACTTCCGCACTGTCCCCTCGTGTATATGGTGCTGGCAGTGGGGGCAGGGTGCCGCGCGGAGTCTGCGGACATCGCGGGCATCACGTCGCTCATGGCAGAGGTGCTACCCATGGGTACCACGACGCGCAATTCCGCACAGCTGGCGGAAGCGACGGAGTCTGTCGGAGCGTCCCTGCAAGTGAGCTCCGGGAACAACAGCATTTTGCTTTCAATGCACTGTTTGCCGGAGGATGCGGCGGATATGCTCGCGCTGCTGGCAGAGGTTGCCCTGCGCCCGGCTTTCGAACCCCGGGTCGTGCAAACCGCGCGGGATGACCAACTGGCTCTCCTGCGGGAGGAGCTGCAGCTTCCGAGCGCGCTGGCTCACCGCGTGCTCCGCTCGCTCTGCTTCGGCGAGGTGTCCTACGGGCTGCACCCGCTCGGCACGGAGCAGAGTGTGCGCGCTCTCACTGCGGATAAACTTCGCGCCCTGCACCGGCAGCTCTTCTGTCGGGAAAATGCCGTGCTGGCGGTCGTAGGGGATGTGCGGGGGGAGGAGCTGCTTCCGACAATTTGCCGCGTGTTCGGGGAAATGCCCTCGGGCTCCCCTTTGGTCGGGGAAATGCCGCCCCCCATGCGCGACGGCGAGCGTACCTGCTCCCCGTCCGACCCTACCAACCAAGCGGCTTTCGCCTTAGCCCTACCCGGACCCGCCCTGCACGACCCGGCGCAGCCTTTCTTCACCCTGCTGGATGAGTGGTGCTCGGATATGTCCGGTCCCCTGTACCAAGAATTGCGGGAAACTCGTGGGCTCGTGTACCACGTCGGCTCGGAGCTGCTCCAAGGCGTCGATGTCGGCTCACTCATTTTTTCACTGGAGACATCGCCGGAGCACCTCGATGAGGCGGCTGCTGCCCTGCGCAGCACTCTCGATACCCTGAGCGTACGCGGCATCGACGAACGGGAGCTGGAACGCGCCCGCGCAACCGCCCTGTCCTCCTGCCTGCTCGCCCTCCAATCCCCCACCCGCCGCGCCGCCGACCTCGCCCTCGATGTCCTCTTCGGTCTCGGTGCGGATTACGTCGAGCGTTCCTGCGATGCTCTGCGCCGGGTCAGCTTAGAGGAAATGCAGGACTTCGTACGCCGAACTTTTTCCCGCTCCGTCCCGCGCTGCTCTGTCGCATGTACCTAACGCAGCGGAACTACGAGGCGAAGTGGAAGCACGAAGTATGCGAAGCCGGAAAGTAACTCACGCGTAGCACCACAGCTCGATGCAGGTTCGCCGTCCGTGCTATAAGTCATGCCTGTCGCAGTAGAATTTTCGAGAAACGCCGCAATGCTAATCTCCGTGCGGGTTACGGATGCTTTGCGTGTTAAGGGGGCTTCAACCTCACGGCTGTGTAGATTCGGTCTCCACGCATCGTTTCCGCTTCGCTTCCTCCACATCCCCCCGCGCAACTCCGTTGAGCCTAACTCCTTCACTTCGTACTTGATCGCCTCCGTGTTTCCCTGCGATAAAACCACTGCACTGCTCCGGGCGTTTAATTTATTTGGGACGAATTTGGTTGCTTTGACTTCTGGGGCGGATGCCGACGTAGTTGCGCACGGGCTTGAAGCCCGGACGGTTGACGCGTGCTTCGCCGTCCCAGAAGGCAGAAGAACTGCCACCGTCTAGGTTCAATGCGTATTTGGGACGAAATGCCCCCATGGAGTTCGGGGCGGTTAAAATTGAAGCGAGTTCGTGCAGGGTAAGCGAGGAGGTGATGGCGATGCACCAAGTACCCTGTCCATCGGTGGCAACAAAAGTGCGCATGGACTTTCGTGTACGCTCTAACCCCGGCACTACGCGGAAGTTATCGACG
This sequence comes from uncultured Akkermansia sp., assembly GCA_964424645.1. GTDB lineage: Bacteria > Verrucomicrobiota > Verrucomicrobiia > Verrucomicrobiales > Akkermansiaceae > Akkermansia. Next base: position 4,742 of record CAYRJI010000074.1, read on the forward strand.
AGGAAAGGTCCGCCCTGAATGGCCTCTCGCATCGCTCGTACAGGAGTACGCAGTGCCGCACTGCGTACGAGATGGATGCCATTACCTGTGTCAAACAGTGTGCCGACGACCGTGAAATGACCGGAAGAAAAGGGGGAGATCGAGAGGGAGTCGTGGCGCGTGAGCCCGAGGGGGGTATGCTTGCTGTCCGCTGCAAAATAGCCACCGTTTACCCCGGCCACGCACGAATTGCGGCGCATAGCTGTCTCCAGAGAACCGTAGATCGGAGCCGCATCTCCCTCATCGACAATGCACAACTCATGTGTGGCAGCACGGAAAAAGCGAACATCCATGCGATAGCCCCGAGACGCAGCACCCAGCAAGCGGAGCATCTCACCGGCGTCACTGTAATCCTCACTCTGAATGAGGGTATATTGCGCTGCACAATAACCCCCGAGAAGAAGGGAAAAACAGCAGGCGAGCCGAAACCACAGAATCACCGCGCAACTTACCGCCGAGCAGCACATACGATGAACGCGCGCACAACCCGGCGAGGGAGACTGCGGAGAGCACCGCCGCCCCGTGAACAATCTGTCATAATCACTCGACCCTCGTGTTGCGCTCTGACTTACGCACATCAAACTCATGCGCCTTGTGCTTCTTATCATCTTCTTTTTCCTTCTCGCGGCGTTCGCGGCGTTGTTCCCGCGTTTCGTTGGCGCGTTCAGAGCCCCAGAGAGCGGACAAACGGTTCATGGCTGAACCGTAAAAACTCTTGGGGTCAATTTTCATGCTTGCCCTGATCATGTCCTTCATGCGTCTGCTGCCGCCCTCTTCGCGTCGGGCTTGTCCGATAAGCAGGCAGTATGCCGCTTGGCGGTCCTCGGAGCGCAGTGCTTGGTCATTGACCACCTTCATTCCCTCAACCATCAGCTCCCGGAGGCTGGTATGGAAATCCTGCTTCAGGAATCCATCCTTCGTGTCCATTTGTTTGTACAGGAACTTCAGAGCATCGTGAGTATTGCGGCGCACGAGCCCCGTGGTATCCTTCGGATCCGCCTCTTCCAGCATCTGAACGAGATTCTCCGGCTTTTTGATCGGCAGATCGCCCACTTCTCCGAGCACTTTCGCCTTTTCTACACCCTGCAAACCCTCAGCTTTCTTCATCAACTCAACCATTTTCCGGTGTGCCGCGAGATATTTGGCGATATTCGAAAACCCCAAAGCCCCCTTTTCATCCCCGAGATAATCCGTACCCGGCAGGTTAAAATACATATTACCCTCCTTGTCGAGCATCATCACCGTCGGGCAAACTCCGAAAGGTATGGGCGGCATCCCGGCGGAAATCGTGTCAGACTTCTCCTTTTGCGCCGGTGTGGGAAATTCATAAATCGGAACAGCGACCAAAAGAGCATTGCCACTGACTTTTTCGAGCTCCTTAGTTTTCCAGAACGAGTTCAGCATGCGCATACTGCGCTGGTTCCAGTCCGGTCCGTAACAAAATACCATGATACCGTCGTCCCCCGCTGCAGATAAGGCATCCTGAAACGATGCGGGACGGCGCGGATCGGTGGGTTCCGCCTGCTTCGGCGTCTCCGCTTGGTCTCCGGAGGATTCCGCATTGCCTTGCTCTGCACCGGTACCATCGGGCTTTTGCGCACCTTCGGAATCCGATGCGGATACTGTCGGCGTGTCACCGTCCTCCGGAACAAAGCCCTGCCCCACCGCGAGAGCAGAGAGCATGAGAACCCCCACCCAAGCAATCCGTAGCCGCTTCATGAAATTATTTTCTGTTATCATAAACGAGAATGGCTTTGAAGTTAATACCCTGGTTTTGCTCTGCCCCTGAGTCAATACGCACGTAGCGAGCCGATGGACAGGCCCGCTCCACATTGACGACTACACAGGGCTTTTCCGACTCGTCGGGCAGATTCGTCAGCAAGTCCCACGTTTTTCCATCGCGGGAGGTCTCTATAAACCACTCGCGGTAAGGTTTGCAGTCTTTACCGGAGGGGACAATCACCACGCCGCCGATATTGGTGCGTTTTGGAAGTTCAACGATGACCTGCTGGTGTTTTCCCTTTTCCGAAATAATGGCACCGCCTTGGGGGGTAAGAGCGGCGGCGTGTGTCACAATGCTCTCCTGTTTCGGGTCGTACTCACTGGTGCATTTGTCATCCTTAAATTTGCAGAGCATCACCACACCGCCCGGGGAAACGAGATGTCCGCGCGGCGGGGTAAACTCCGGCATATTATTTTCTTCGGGTTTCAAAAACTCCTTGCTGTACTCATTGGCGAGTTTCAGATAAAACTCTCTGTCGCTCCCATTGCTGCGCTGACTCGCGAGAGACAGAGCGGTCATCTCCTCCGCCGCACGAATAACAGATGCCTTGAGCAACACTCGGGTCGTCTCGTAGTCGGGGGCATCCTTGGGCAGCTCCTCGAGCAGTGTATCCACCATTTTCCGCACGCGCTCTCCCACGGTCCTATCCTCTATGTACCCGCGTCTCACTGCCCAGCTGAGGGCAGCACCAAAAGCCGGACGACGACGAACGCTGTCGGAAATCAACTGGAAAAAATCTAACTTAGCGGGTCGCCCCCTCCCCAAGGAATCGTACTGCATATTGAGCATCGTTTCCATATCCCACTCCGCTTTCTCATTTTCATTCAGATTCTCGAAATAACTCTTGAACGCTACCATCTTCTGCCTCGGTGTCTTGAGTGTCTTGAGCAAGGTAGGATATATCGTTTCTGTGAGGTAACGGGCACACATCTCCGGGTGTTTGGGTGCCACGGACGTGCATATAAAGTCATTGACTCCCAGATACTTCGACGGACGTCGGCTGAGGTGCTTGGCCGCTGTCTCCATGTACATCGTCCATACCGGGTTGTACAGGGGCTGCATGGTCACCGCCATCTCGTAGAGCTTCAGGGCATTGACGGGATTCTTGTTCTGGGACAACAAGGAGGCAAGACTGCATACCATCTGGGCATCGCGCGTACGCTGTCCGTCGTGGTACATCTCCGTCATCATCTGCAATGCACTCCAGCGATTAAGCCCCCAGACGGTGTAGTGGGGTTGCCGTTTTTCGGAAATCGTATTGGTGGGGTGCCACTCTCCGTCGACATACACGGCGTATGCACAGTGCCCGGGTTCGCCCATCGTAAAGGCCGGGATGCCATTGGCACAGGCCGAAGACGCCCCGAAGTGGGATAAGCCACCGCACACCGCACCAATGTCGCGCGTTTCTTTGGCAAAGTTACCCGGATAGTGCACATCGAAGGGCTGGTAGTAGTATTTAGAAAAAATGACATCCCCGTACTTGTTGAGAGGTAAGTAGGGCACTTGGCTACACATACCCAAGTATTTACGTGCCGGGGCGGACGTGTTATCGCGCAGCCACTTCATGGTGCTGGCTGTACCGAAGGGACTGTCTCCCTTCCACCCGCACGGGAAATGCAGCAGCCAATCGGGCAAATTCCCGAATGATGAATTGAGCAATCCCTCGTCCCAACTCTTAGCAAAGAAGAGGTATCGCTCACGCGCTTGGCGAAAATTGTCCTTCACGGGACCCTTTTTTTTGCCGGAATCTCCGTCAATATCCGGCAGGGGAATGCCCGTGTCTTTGTAGTAATTAATTTGTTCTTTCGTGAGTGGGACACCGTTCCCATACCACCCGTTGCGTGTGAACTCCACCGCCACCGCAGCTGCTATTCGACGCTTAACCCCCGGTTTTACTTTCACATTGTCGAGCAGAGTGTCCATGTCCATATCCTTATCCGCCTTGCGAAATTGGTAGATCATTTCTAGGGCGATTTTGGGGTCACACTTGTCGTTAGAACACATCTCGCCGTCGTACACGAATGCACTCACCCACGGCAGGTCATTGAGCAGCTTGGAAAGCGAATCTGCCACTTCCGCCTCGTGCAGCAAGTCCGACAAAGCATCCATAACACCCAATTCCTTCGCCCGGTGCAGCAACTCCCATTGCGCTATCATGATGCGGTTTTCCGGTTTTCTGACGTACGCGAGCACGTGCTCCGTGTCTATCTTCCCCCCCAAACCGGTGCGTATGCGCGAGGCGAGCTTCTTTTCCAATTGCTTAGGTCTGCGCCAGTCCGTATCACGTATGGGACTCTTGATCTTTTCTTCCTGCACGGGTTGGCGTCCGTCATCCTCGCCCTTTGCAATTCTCATCTTGGTGATGTCGGCACTTTCCTGATCCTGCTCCTCGTCATCCTCCTGACTGTCTTCAATGAAAGGCTCGGGCTCCTCCGGCTCCGTCGGTGTGTTGTCTACAATCGGTTCCGGCTTCGGCTCTTCCGCTTTCGGGCGAATATCTATCTCGGCTACCCTTTCGCCCTCCGGTTGCTCCTGCTGTACCACCCTGTCTCCGCCCGGAAAAAACATAGGGTCTACCAAGTACCCGACAAGCAAGGCTGCCAAAATAAGCACAGTGTAGGATAATCTCCACTTCATGCTCCCATCGTAGCGAATTTTTCTGTCCTTGTCAAGCACCTTCTCCCCCCCCATTCCACATCTGTCACACCTGTCCCAAGAAAATTTTCGAGAAACGCCGCCATGCCAATCCCCATGCGGGTTACATCCGCTCTGCGTACTAGGGGGGCTTCAGCATCACGGGTGCATGGATTTAGTTTCCACACGTCGTTTTGGCTTTGCCTCCACCCGACTCCCACACACACTATCGCCGCACACATTCCCCCGTCACTACCCCGCACCCCCCGCCACAGCTTTGCCACTTCGTACTTCGTACTCCGAATTCGCTTCGTACCTCTCGCCCATCTCACACTCCCAACACGGGTCGAGAACCCTGCGCCAACCTGCGACTCCACGCCAACCTCCCGCCACAGCTTTGCCACTTCGTACTTCGTACTTCAAATTCGCTTCGTACCTCTCGCCCATCTCACACTCCCAACACGGGTCGAGAACCCTGCGCCAACCTGCGACTCCACGCCAACCTCCCTCCCCGGCTCCGCCACTTCGTACTTCGTACTTCGTACCTCGTACTTCTTTTGTCTTCCTGCCTCAAAGTTACCGCCCACCACGAAGCCCTTATTTTTCTTGGGACGGCTGTGGGCCGGGGGTTCACCTCCCCTCCTGTCGAGCCCCACCCCACCCACCCACCCTCTCTCCTCCCTCCCCCCCGCCCCGCCCTTCGTTTACCGGATGATTACCATCTCGATCATATTAACGGGCTCACCGGGGGTGGAGGGGG
>CAYRJI010000075.1:0-9718 GCA_964424645.1 uncultured Akkermansia sp.
GGAGCCATATCAGGAAGAGTGTGGAAACGATCTCCTTTTGCCCGGAACTCAAGCTGTTCAGGGGAAACACATCATCTGTCGGGCTTTCAGTCTTGACCATGATGTCCATCGTGTTGTCATCGTATGGACGTAATTTGCCGAGCGTTACGTTTGCATAGGTACTAAGCAATGAATTAAGCTTTTCGTCGGCATCCGGCTCGGGTCGCACGTCCTTGTCATCGAACATTCCCGCGAGGGACATAAGATTTTTAACAATCTCCTGCTTAAATCTGCTTTGGAGGTCGCGTGGGTGGGCAAAGGGGGAGTGTTGCCGCCGCTCCTGCTCATTGTTGCTGCGGATGATGGTGTTGAAATCCGGATTCCCCTCAATAACTTTTCTGTAGCTGTGAAGGAAAAGCAGGCGATCTGTCTCTATTGGGTTCGGATCAAGTCCTATCAAGTCCTCAAGCCCATACGTACTGCGCGTGCTTTTATCGGAGGGGGTAGTTTTTATATCGCCGTCTCTAGTGATTTCGACTCTGAGATGAGACTCCTTCCCGTCCTCATCTATAATACCGCTGATGACGCTTTCCTTTGCATTTCCGCGTACGGGACTTGTATGCCCGCTCCCCCTAGCATCAAAGCAGGCTTTCCCCTGCGTAAGGCAACCCTGCGATGCCATGACAAGAATCGCGCAGCTCTCCAGCAGACTCGTCTTCCCGACCCCATTTTGGCTACCCATGACACAAACATCCGACTCCTCCCCGAGACGGGGGGCGGGAAAGTCAAAATGCAACTCGTCCAGCCCCTTGTAATTTTGTATGTCAATATGCTTGATGCGAAATTTCTCGTCCATAAACGTCTCTCCGCTTCAAGGTATCACAAGTCTTGATGCGGTGCAAGTAAAAAGCTCCGGACCAAACCTATTCCAAATCACACCTGACTCAATAAAATTCTCGAGAAACGTTGCAATGTTAATCCCCATGCAGGTTCCAAACCCTCTGCACACTAGGGAGGCTCCAACCTCACGGGTGCTTTGAGCTATTCTCCTCGCCTGTTTTGGCTTTGCCTCCTCCCTACTCCCCTGCGCAACTCCGTTGCGCCTAACTCTTTCACTTCGTACTTCGTATCCCGTACTTGATTCCCTCCCCGTTTCCCTGCGACAAAACCATCGCACTACTCTAGGCGTTTAATTTATTCGGGACGGCTGTGGTGCTGAGCAGGGGAAACGAGATTGACACTCGGGCGGTGTCAGTATAGAATGAACACGTACGGTGCCATGCACATCTCTCAGTTACATCTGCGGAATTTTCGCTTGTTCAAGGAGGCGCATTTGAAGCTTCACCCGAGGCTCTGTGTGTTTGTCGGGGACAATGGGAACGGAAAATCCTCGCTGTTGGACGCAATGGCTATCGCGATTTCACGCATTTTTCCTTATTGCGACTATGTGCCTAGGATTGTTCCCATTGCTTATACGTCAACGAATTATCGTAGGTATTGCGAACAGGTGAAAGGATGTGTTCGGGAGAGGATATGCGCGGATAGCCGGGTGGCGGTGGAGATCTCCGGGCTCGGTACACGTGGCACTGCGTGCTGCACGGCACTCGCCTGCGGTCGATCGATCCGTAGTTTGCTTTCCACGCAGGAGCGGGAGAATGACATGTGGGACACCGCGCGGCGTCTCGCCGGGGAGCGTACCCTCGCAAAATGCTTGAATCAGCTTGCAGAGGAGGGGCGAGCAATTCCTGCCCTAGCGTACTACGGACCGCATCGGGGAGCTCAGCAGGGTGAGCGCAGGCATTCCGGTCGTCGCAAACTGAACTTCACCAACCCCTTTGCCGCTTACATCAACGCTTTACAACCCAAGATGGACTTCGAGGCTTTCTTGGCTTGGTTCAGCGACGCGGAAACTGCCGAATTACGTGAACAACGCAAGCATCCTGATTATCGCAGCCCCGAAATGGATGCCGTGCGGGAGGCACTCCGGCGTGTGTTCAGTGGCTCGGAGGTGAAGTTGAGCAATCCTCACTTCACCTCGAACCCGGAGCTCTTCGTGATGGACCGCGTCTTGCCGGATGGCTCGGCGAATGAGCTGTCTTTTGACCGGCTTTCAGACGGCTATCGCAGTATGGTTGCCCTAGTCGCTGACTTCGCGCGTCGTCTAGCCATCTGCGGGCGTTACGCGGGCGAAAATCCCTTGGATGGCGAGGGCATCCTCCTCATCGATGAAATAGACGCTCACCTGCATCCTAAGTGGCAATACCGCGTTGTGGCTGACTTACGGCGCACGTTCCCCAATGCGCAACTCATTATTTCCACGCACTCGGCAGAGGTGCTCACATCCGTTAAGAGTGAAAGTATTTACTTGCTCACTTCGCAGGATGACGGAGTGCTCGAAGAGCGGCATCCCGAGTACGAAACCTACGGATATTACCCTGACAGCATCGCCACCGATGTCATGGATACCCCGGAATTATTCCGTGACACCCCGGGTTTTCAAGCTTACCTTTCCTGCCTCGCTATGTTGCAAAAGCACCTTGCGGACAGCGAGACCTATCGGTCAGAACGTACGAAAGTAGCGACTCAGTTCGGTGAAGCCTCCCCTCTCATCCACGAGCTCGACCGCCGAGAGGAAGGTGCCCGCCGCGCTCTCTCCCTCAGGATGAGACTGGGAATAAATTGACAACGTGAAACATATCAACCTCAGATCGGAAGATTTCCCGGATGAAGTGAGGATTCTCCGTCGTTACGCGCGGGAAAATGTGTCGCGTTCTCAAAAGGGAGGTGTAAGTTGGGACGAGCTGTCACATGCTGAAAGAGACGCACTCCACCGCGCAAAGGCAGCTGAGCAGCACGGTTTTTGCGGTTACTGTGAGTGCAGACTTGTAGATGAGCACTCCATGCCCTTGCCGGGCAAAATCCACATAGATCACTTCCTTCGACGCTCAAAGTATCCTGATCGAACTTGGGATTGGAACAACCTTGTCCTTTCCTGCAACAGTGAAAATCATTGCGGTAAATACAAGGACAAGCAAGACGGTATTCCTGCAGAGAAAATTATCGACCCTCACTCTGACACGGAGGACCCTAGAGATATGATTGTGTTTGTTGAGGAGACCCACGGATGTAGGTCGAGAACCATACAAGCGCGTGCTGTTGCGTGTGATGAACGCGCGAATAATACGATCAAGGCATTGAACTTAAATGATCGAAAACTGGCTGAGACGAGATGGTTGCACTTTCTCGGTTATAAACAGGCTCTCGATGAGATTAAGAATGCGGCGGAGAACCCTGATGGGCGTGCCCGGGAAGAGATGCAGAAACTTATCAGGGACATCGAACGGGGACCGTACAGCTCCGCTCTTCTCTGTTGTGTAAGAAATGCGCTCGGATGAGTCGCATGGCATGTTTCGCATGCCCACCCAATTATTTGCGGGTTCGCCGGTTCCGCCTCACCACACAAGCCACTCTCCACCACGCACGTCGCTTCCCGGCTTGGCTACTTCGTACCTCGTACTTCGTACTTCGTACTTCCCATTTGGGGTGTGGGGAAGACTGCGCCGCAGGTGAAGGTGACGAGGGTGCCGATGGTGACGCGCCATGGGAAGGCGATGGGTGGGATGAGGTGGAAGTGACCGAGGAGTTCTAGGGAGATGACGGCGAGGGAGCCGGTGAACATAGCGAGGATGTTGCCTGCGTCGTTGCCTCGGTTACGCGTGAGCATACCGAGGAGGAAAATACCGAGGAGGGAGCCGTAGGTGTAGCCAAAGATGCCGAGAGCGATGGGGAGGATGCGGATGTCGGGGTCCATCACGCTGTACCAAGCGGTGACAGAACCCACGAGGATGAGCAGCACGGCGAAAGCGACCGTGAAGAGACGCGCGGCACGCAGGGTTTGCTTTTCGGTGGCATTGGGGCGGAGGATGCCGCGATACCAATCGCGGGTGGCGGTGGTCGCCAAGGCATTCAGCGCGGTCGAGAGAGAGCCCATTGCCGTGGCGAGCAGGGCGGCGATGAGCAAACCGCGCAGCCCGACCGGCAGGCAGTGGATAATGAAGTAAGGGAAAATCTCGATAGCATTCTTCGGTGGGGCGATTCCCTGCTGCTGGAAACACACATACACCAGCATCCCGCACGCCAAGAAGACGAGGACAATGGGCATATCGAGCACACCGGAGACGATGACGGCGCGTGTGCCCGTGCTGCTGTCGCGCGCCGCCAGCATGCGCTGCACCATGTCTTGATCGGTACCCATCGTTGCCATAGTGATGAACGTAGCCCCTAGGAGGGCGGACCACAGGGTGTACTCATTGCCGAGGATATACCGGATGTCCTGCGCGAGCCCCTGCCCGGTGATACCGAGGTCAAAGACGAGCCAAGGTTGCAGGGGTTCACGGTGGCAGGGGTTAGTCGAGGTGTCAGAAATGGTCGTTACGATGGTCTGCCAAGCATCCGCCCAACTGCCGTCGCCCATGATACCCACCACAAGGAAAACGATGGTCGTGATGACCGAGACCGCTAAGATGCAGGCTTGGAGCACGTCTGTCCACACCACGGCGCGAAGCCCGCCCAGCGTGGTATAAACTGTGGTGACAATGGTGATGAAAGTGAGGGCGAGCAGGTAAATGAGCACAGTCTCCGCCGCACCCGCGCTTTCCGCGCCGGTGAGAAAGGTGTAGGCAATCACGAGCAGGATGCCCGCGAAGAAGAGGCGGGTGCCGCTCGCCAGCACGCGGGAAAGCAGGAAGACGAGACTGGCACAGCGGCGCGTCCCCGTCCCGAAACGCTTCTCCAAATACTCGTAGATGGACACGACCCGGTAACGGTAGAACGGACGCAGAAAGAGCTTGCCGACAATGATGCGCCCGAGGAGGGTACCAATTCCGAACTGCACGTACGTGAAGTTGCGCAGCGTAAACCCTTCCCCCGGAGTGCCGAGGAAGGAGGCAGCACTGATTTCTGCGGCGATGATGGAAGCGAGGATCGCCCACCAAGGGAAATTCCGGTTGCCCAAGGCATAACTCTCCAGACTATCCTGCCTGCGCCCGGCGTAAAGCCCGATGCCGAAGATGGCGCAAAAATATGCTAAAATAACGAGGAGATCAGTGAGCATGGAAAGAGCCGTGTGCGTGGGGTAGGAACGGTGCCCTGCTCAGCCCTGCCTGCGCTCGAGGGCAGCCGCCACAAGCCCCCGGAAGAGCGGGTGCGGCGTGGTGGGACGGCTCTGGAACTCCGGGTGGTATTGACAGGCAATGAAGAAGGGGTGCTTGGGCAACTCGACGACCTCCACCAGCCCGTGCTCATCATTGACCGCCGAGATGACCAACCCCGCCTCCTCACACGCGCTCCGATAGTCCGCGTTGAACTCATAGCGGTGGCGGTGGCGTTCCGTCACGATCTCGCGCCCCTCGTAGAGCCTGCTGCAGAGCGTGCCGGGCAGGATATGCGCCGGATACGCCCCCAAGCGCATGGTCGCTCCCATGTTTTCGATGTGCTTCTGCTCCTCTTGGAGACAGATGACGGGGTGGGGGGCTTCCTTGACAAATTCCGTCGAGTTAGCCCCCTGCAACCCCAGTGTGTTGCGGGCAAACTCGATGACCGCTACCTGCATGCCCAGACAGATGCCCAAGAAGGGAATCTGCTTTTCCCGTGCGTAGTGCACTGCGGAGATTTTCCCTTCGATCCCCCGACCGCCGAACCCTCCCGGTACCAAAATTCCATCCACGTCGCCGACCATGTCCTCGCAGGTGCTCTGCTCGAGAGCTTCGGCGTCCACCCGCACAATTTCCACTCGGCAGTCATTCGCCGCGCCCGCATGGGTAAAGCTTTCGTAGATAGACTTATACGCGTCCTGCAGGGAAATATACTTGCCCACCACGGCGATGCGAACACTGTGCGATGGGTGGATGACCCGCCCCACAAACTTCTGCCACTCATCCATCTTCGGCTTGGGAACCGTGATCCCCAGCACCTCCGTGACGATGCGGTCGACGCGGTCGCGCCCCAAGTCCAACGGGCATTCGTAGATGGAATGCCGGACGTCGGCAAATGCCACCACGTGGTCCGGAGCAACATTGCAGAACATGCCGATTTTCCGCTTTTCCTCGTCGGTGAGATTGTCCCTTTCGGTGCGACACACAATGATGTCCGGCTGTATCCCGATTTCCCGCAGCTTTGCCACGCTCTGCTGGGTGGGTTTGGTCTTTGTCTCCCCGGCAGCTTTGATATACGGCAGGAGGGTCACGTGGATGAAGCAGCAGTTACTGCGCCCCACCTCCAACGCAAATTGCCGGAGTGCTTCCAGAAAGAGGTAACCCTCGATGTCCCCCACCGTTCCGCCGATCTCGGTGATGATGACATCACATTCCTTGTTTTTTTCGGCGAGGTCGTAGATGCGCTGCTTGATTTCGTCCGTGACATGCGGGATGTACTGCACCGTCTTCCCCAAGTAATCCCCGCGTCGCTCCTTTTCGAGCACGTGTTCGAAGACCTTGCCGCTCGTCAGGTTGTTGAGTCGCGAGAGTTGGCAATGCACGAAGCGTTCATAGTGCCCCAAGTCCAAGTCGGTCTCCGCCCCGTCATTCAGCACATATACCTCCCCGTGCTGGTAGGGGTTCATGGTGCCCGGGTCGATGTTCAGGTACGGGTCAAACTTCTGCATCGTCACCTCTAAACCGCAGTGCTCCAACAATGTCCCTATCGATGCCGCCGCCAATCCCTTTCCCAACGATGATACCACCCCACCTGTCACAAATATGTATTTCATCGGTCGTTCGCTCGTTCGCCCCCATCCTACCATAGCCCTCCCCACGCGTCCAGCGTCAAATTGGGCACGAGTAGATTAAACGCTTAGATCAAGGCAACAACATCATCATGTAGCAACACGAAGTGATCGCTCTTCTCTGAGTGTTTAATTTATTCGGGACAGACTTGGTGAGTCGCCGTGCAATTTTTTTCGGGGGAACATGATTTTCTGCTTGCCCTGTGCCCCCTTCATGCGTTATACTGCCCCTGACTTTTACTGCGGGAAGTGCCGACCGGGGGGTCGTTCACTCTGCCGCTCCCACGTCAAACCTGTAGATAACTATGAAATTACATCTCCCTTCGGGTCTTCGGAAGGCTCTCCTCGCTTGCCTCGCCGCCCTTGCTTTGCCCGTATCTTTGCCTACTACCCTCGGCACGGCTTCCGGGGTTGCCGCCGCGTGGTTGCTCGCATCTCAGCAGACAATGGCGACGGAGGTGCCAATTACGAGTCAGGATACGTATAATTCTGCCTTAGGTAGTTCAAATACGGAGAGTGACACATGGACGTTCAGCGTACCTTCCGGTGACAATGACAAATTCTACTTCGGGAACAACGACAACCAGTCTCCCACGCACGATGCCAACTTCGTTCTTGGTCAGACTCTTAGGGTCAATAACGGATACGAAGGTAAAACGGTTACGTTTAACGGGACGTTTACCACAACTGCAGATGCTGGGGATGTTGATCTAATTTTCAGAGGATGGGATACTGCTGGGCACGTGGCTACGAATAAATGGTTGTTCAACGGCGATCTCTCAGGTTTTGCAGGGGACATTCTGGCGACAAGGGGGACCCTCAACGTTGAGTTTGGTGCCAAAGGTGATGTCAAAGCAAAGTCAAACACCGGTGCTATTAAACAGCAGGAGGACGGCACACTCAACCTCACGCTCAACGGGCAGAATATGCAAAACAGCGAGATCAGCGTGAACAATCTCACCGTAAACGGGGAGGTAGGCTTCGCGGAGAACTCGCAAATTACCGTTGCCGGGACAACGACTTTCGGCGAAAATGCAGCACTGACGGTGGGGCAAAGCGCGAATGTAACTCTGCAGGGGGCAACCACATTCGGCACCGGGGCGAGCATTAGCCTTGGTGAAGGGAGTGCTTTGACTGTAGGGACGGCGGGTGGAGATGGGGCGGCTTCTGCCTCCTCCGGCAGTCTAAGTAAACTTGTGGTGGGTGGTGCAACGACAGGTGCGACCCTGAATGTGCATGGTACGTGGACGCTTAAAGAGCTCGGGGTGCAGTCCGGTACCGGGAAGCTGATCATCGGCGGGGGTACAACCGGTGACAGTCTCACGTTCGGTGAGGCGGCGGCAACGGTCCGTGCGGGCGAATCTGCGTCGGTGGATTTGGTAAGCGGTCTTACCCTCGTGCTCAACGGTGGGGTTACTTACGCCGGGGAGCTGAGTATTGATGTGAGCAGCGCGGGGCAGATCACATTGGGCGGAGATTTGACTGACCTTGGGTCTCTGACCATCTATCTTACCGGCTTGGATGGGGAAACTGGAGACTGGGCGGGACTCTCCATTTTTACCGGAGGACAACTTAACGAGGACCAGTGTCGGATGTTGGAGGGGCATCTCGTGTCGGATAACGAGAATGAAGACCTTCGACTTACGGTGGACGAAAACGGCAAGGTGTCCCTTGCGGAAATCCCATCGCTCGTTTGGAAGGCCGAGGAGGGTTCCAGTTGGAAAGAGAGCGGTGGCGGTGAAGTGTGGGATCCGGAGGAGGGTGGCGGTGCTACGGCTTACGAGAGCGGGGCGGATGTTTTTTTCAGGGCGATAGACGATAAAGCAGATCAGCCGGTGACAGTAACAGTATCCGGCACCGTGCATACGCGGCACTTTACGGTGGGAGGAGAGGACGAAAGCGCGGCGGCACACTACACCTTCAATGTAGAGGGTGACAGTGCTTCCATTGACATCGGGGGGAATTTGGAGCTCCTCGGAGGCGGTAGTAGCGCGACTTTCAATCCGGCGGTGGTGCTCAGCAGGGAGAGTGGTACGAGCATTACCGGGAAGGGTACGGTGACGTTCGGGGGGACATTTACCGGCGGAGGTACCGGGCTGACCATTGGTGGTGAAGGCAGCGAGATTGTTGTGCGTGTTACACAGGCTGCTCCACAGCGTAATTTGGGGAGCGTGGAGGTGAAAGCGAACAGCACGCTCGTGATTGAAGGAGCAGCTTTGGGCAGTGGTACTAACGCGGCCAATAACTCATGGGGAACGGGAAGCAATGTGTGGGGGGAGGGGACAGTAGAGTTGTGTGTGGCGGAAGGGGAGAGTTCTCAGTCCCTCGGATTTGGCAACGATCAAAATAATCTCCTCAACAGACTTCTCGGGGAAAGTGCGACTAACAGCAAAACATTGACCAACCTGAAGTTGGGAAAGGGCGTTTTCTTTACATTCGACTCCGGGACGCAGGGTGGTAATTTCTATTCGCGCCTCTGGGCTATAGACGACCTCTGGATAGAGGACGGAGCGGGACTACGTGTACGGGCAGATAGTTTCAAAGAGAAAGACACGACAAGTGGACAGGGTGTGAGCCACACACTCCACATCAGTGGTGCAGGCGATGGGACGACTCCGGACAGCAACACTGGCGTGGCACCTCAGAATTCTGCGCTCAGCATGCCTCATTCGAATCAGACCATTACGTGGAACGTGGTGGTGGAGGGAACAGGTGCCACGATCGCCACAGCTAAGAATATGACAGTTACCGGTGCTTTTGATGCGCAGGCACATGCCCTGCGGAAGATCGGTGGCGGTAGCATGATTCTCAACAAGTTCCGTGCCGATGCTGTGGGCGGTACCACGGAGCTCAGCCACGCCGGGGAGATTACGGTGGATGGCGGGACGTTGGAGATAACCGGTTTTGCGGGGGACAGTGTAACATCGGGAATTGTGGCGACGACGGTAGATTTGTCAG
>CAYRJI010000076.1:0-9455 GCA_964424645.1 uncultured Akkermansia sp.
ACGCACCCGTGGAGTTGAAGCCCCCTTGGTACGCAGAGCGTCTGTAACCCGCATGGGGATTGGCATGGCAGCGTTTTTCGAGAATTTTATTGGGACAGGTGTGCCTCATCGGTCACATCTGTCCCAAATGAATTAAGGGCTTGGTGGTGGACGATGACTTTGCCGCAGGGAAACGGAGAGGGGCTCAAGTGCGAAGTACGAAGTGAAGGAGTTAGGCACAACAAAGTTGCGCAAAGAGAAGAGGAAGTACGGGAAGAACAAGAAGGAGGCAGTCGCGAAGCCGGTGAGCGACCCTCGCGTGACTTGACACAGTGGGCGTGCTGCGATAAACTGCCATGCGTATGAACGAGTGCGAAACTTACCGTGTGGCTGACATCGGGTTGAAGGAATGGGGCAGGAAGGAAATTAGCGTGTCGGAGCATGAGATGCCTGGGCTGATGGCGTGTCGGGAAAAGTACGGACCGCAGAAGCCACTGGCAGGGGTGCGCATTACGGGCTCGCTGCACATGACCATCCAGACGGCTGTACTCATCGAAACCCTCACAGCCTTAGGAGCAGAGGTGCGCTGGGCAAGTTGCAACATCTTTTCGACGCAAGACCACGCCGCAGCAGCTATGGCGGCTGCCGGAGTGCCGGTTTTCGCATGGAAGGGCGAGTCACCGGAGGATTACTGGGAATGTACGTGGAAAGCACTTTCGCACCGAGGCGGGCTGGGACCACAGCTGATTGTGGATGACGGCGGGGACGCGACTCTCCTGCTGCACCGAGGGTACGAGATGGAAGAAGGCGACGCGTGGGTAACAACGTCCGGTGGGAGCGCGGAGGAAGAAATCATCAAGGCACTGCTGCGGCGCATCGGGCAGGAGCACCCCGGCATCTTTCACCGCTGGCTGCCGGATATAGCGGGTGTTTCGGAGGAAACGACCACCGGTGTACACCGCCTCTACCGCATGGAAAAGGAGGGGCGTCTGCTCTTCCCCGCCATCAACGTGAACGATTCCGTGACCAAGAGCAAGTTCGACAACCTGTACGGCTGTCGGGAAAGCCTGACGGACGGCATCAAGCGCGCCACGGATGTGATGGTAGCGGGCAAAGTTGCCGTTGTCTGCGGTTTCGGGGATGTGGGTAAGGGCTGCGCACAGGCTCTGCGCGGGCTGGGAGCGCAGGTCATCGTCACCGAGATTGACCCCATCTGCGCCCTGCAAGCCGCTATGGAGGGATACCGCGTCCTCACCGTCGAAGACACCTTGGGCGTGGGCGACATCTACGTGACCACAACTGGCAATTGCGATATCATCACCTTGGAACACATGGAAAGGATGAAAGACCAAGCCATTGTGTGCAACATCGGGCATTTCGACGATGAAATCCAAGTGGCGCGACTGCAGGCTGCCCCCGGCGTCACCCGCACCAACATCAAACCGCAGGTGGACTGCTATACCTTCCCGGACGGGCATTCTCTCTATTTGCTGGCGGAGGGGCGACTGGTGAACCTCGGTTGCGCTACGGGACACGCGTCTTTTGTGATGAGCAACAGTTTCACCAACCAAGTCCTCGCACAAATGGCTCTCTGGGAGCAACGCGGCAGCCACGGCACCCCTTCGGTGCAGGTGCTGCCCAAGAAGCTGGATGAGGAAGTGGCGCGGCTGCACTTGGGCAAGCTCGGGGTGCACCTCACGACCCTTACGCAGAAACAGGCAAATTACTTGGGCGTGCCGCCGGAGGGTCCTTACAAGAGCGATGCCTACCGGTACTGACGGAACAGCGATGATGCAATACACCGAAGCACTTGACTGGCTGTACGCAGCGCAGATGTTCGGGATCAAGCTGGGGCTGGCGGGCATATCCCGTCTTCTCGGGGATCTGGGCGTGGAGCGACCGCGTGCGCGGGTCATCCACGTGGCGGGCACCAACGGCAAGGGGTCTGTCTGCGCCTTTGCCGAGTCCGTTGCCCGTGCCGCCCACTACAGCACGGGACTCTTCACCTCCCCGCACTTGGTACGTTTCAACGAACGCATCTGCGTGAACGGGGAAGAAATCTCGGACGATGACACAGCGCGTCTGATCTCCCGCGTGCGCGACTGCGTCGCCGGTTGGGATACGCCACCCACTTTTTTTGAGCTCACACTCGCCGTTGCCATGCTCTATTTTGCCGAACGGAAACCGGACATCATTATCTTGGAAACGGGGATGGGCGGGCGACTTGATGCCACCAACGCCGTGCCGAAGGATGTCGCGGTCATCACCCCGATCGGTATGGACCACACCCAATACCTCGGTACCTCCCTCTACGACATCGCCAAGGAAAAAGCTGCCATCCTCTCTTGGCACCGTCCGGCTCTCACCGCCGCGCAGGAGCCGGAGGCTATGCGGGCTATCTACGAAGCCGCCGAAGCGTGCGACACAGAATACCGCATCGTGGGCGAGGAATGTCCGCTACCGCTGGGACTTGTCGGCCCCCACCAGAAACACAATGCCGCGCTGGCACTGGCTGCTCTGCGTGCGGCGGTTCCCCACTTTCTCTGCTCGGAGGGGCAATTAGCCGAGGGGCTGGCAACCACCCGTCTGCACGGTCGCTTCGAGGAAATCTCCCCGGGCGTCATCTTGGACGGCGCACACAATCCGCACGCCGCTCGCACGCTCGCGCAAACTTGGCGGGAAACGCGGGGTAACACCCTCGCTCACTGCATCTTTGCCGGGGCAGTGGATAAGGACTTGTCGGGGGTCATTTCCCTCCTATCTCCCATCGTGGCGAGTTGGCACCTCCCCCCGGTTACGTCCCCGCGTATCCTGCCCCCCGCACAACTTGCTCGCCTCATCCGGCAGCATTCCTCTGCCCCCATCTCCCTGCCGGAATCCATAGCACAGGCACTATCCATTCCGGAGCGTCCCGTGCTCATTTGCGGCTCTTTTTTCTTGCTCGGCGAGGTGCTGGCGCACTTACGCGCCTCCACCGACTATCGCACTTCTCTGCAATGATATGTGCGCCGCTTCCCGCTACGGTCGCACTTCCCACCTCACGTGCCTCTCCCCGGCTTTGCCGCTTCGTACCTCGTATTCACTTTCCCCCGTGTTGTCCTACGACAAAGTTGACGTTCCGCCCTAATCGTATCAGGTGCAGATGTGGTAAGGTTCCCGCTGGGCTTTACACCGTACGTGGGATACTGTATCCAAGGGCCCAGCGCAGGTACTTGAGAGACTCATCCCACACCTTGGTACTCGTGCTGCCAAGCACGACCACGATGACGCACCGTCCGTTGATGGCAGCGCAGGAGATCAAACATTTCCCGGCTGCATTCGTGTATCCGGTTTTCATCCCCTGTACCCACGAGTACTTCTCGAGGAGCTTGTTTGTAGATTTGATCGTACGCATCGAACCGTCAGCCAGCTGTATCTTGTACTCCGGGATGTTGATGCAGCGTCGGATGACGGGATTCTTGTACGCGTAACAGGCGGCCAATGCCATATCGTATGCCGTGGAATACTGTTGTGCCGGGAGTCCATTGGGGTTGGCAAAGTACGTGTCGTTCATGCGCATTCTGCGTGCCCGTGCATTCATGCGGCGCACGAAGGCATCCACACTACCGGCTGTATCGCGTGCCAATGTCAAGGCTACATCATTGAAACTGCCGGTGAGCATGGCTCGCAACAACTCCTCCCGCGTATACGAAGTCCCGGGGCGAAGGTCCAGCCTCGTGGGAGGCACCTCTTCGTCTTCCGGTGCTATGGTAACCTGCTTCCTGAGATCCCCGGCATCCACCACGCACAGGGCCGTCACAATTTTCTGTGTACTCGCTACTTGGCGTCGCGTATGGGCGTTGTGCCGAAAAAGCACGCGCCCGGTGCGTGGGTCTATCACACACACGGCGGCGCAGTCAGGTTGAGGTGCCGGTGTGGCAGGCTGTGCGAGGGGGATTCTGCCGATAAGACCGGACTGCGGAGAGGACACCCTCCCGTGGTCAACCAGAGGTCCCCCACGATAGGTCTGGCGAGCATTTCTGTCGTTGAATGCATACTCTACTCCGCCTTGAGTCTGACACGCTACCGAACATAATGCCAGCACTGCCACTAATACACGCTTCAACATGCGCGCAAGTATACACGCACCCATGCCCTATGTCAAGCCGCCCACATTTATCCCAAAAAGTAAGGGGCTGCGCCAAACTTGCTGGCATGACACAGGAGCATAGAGAAACAAAAGGGGTAACGCCACAATACTTCATCGCCCACCACGAAGCTCGTATTTTTCTTGGGACGGCTGTGGGTTCGTTGCGGCATCGTGCTTGCAATTTTTAGAAAAGTGGAGTAAACTCCTGCGGGGTGGGGGAGATGGTCGGATTGACAACCTGAAAGAGCTTGGGACTATGATACGCATATACAAGCAGACAGAGCAGGGGATTTCCCGTGTGGTCGGGTTAGAAGAGCCTGTGGGACGCGACGACCACATTTTTTGGGTAGACTTGTTGACGCCGGACGCGCAGGAGTTGGCATTTGTGGAAGAGCTGTGCGGGTTGGAGATGCCGACGAAGGATGAGATGCGAGAGATCGAAGCCACTTCTCGTTTGTACTGCGAGGACGGAGCCCGGTTTATGACGACGACCGTGCTTTCCCGAGTAGAGACGGACGACCCCACGATATCCGAGATTACCTTCATCCTTAAGAAAGAGGTACTTATCACAATACGACACACGGATTCTTACTCTTTCCGCGTGTTTTCTCATACTCTGCTGCGGGCACAGGAAACAAACCGGGATTTGGTGTTTATCGGCTTGCTGGAGACATTGGTAGACCGTCAGGCGGACGTGCTGGAGCGGTTTGGTACCGTGCTCGACGCTCTCTCCAAGAAGGTGTTCGGCACGCATCAGGCGAATCGGCGAGGGGAGAAGCGAGATGACCCCGACACAGAAGACCTGCGCGATGCACTGGAAGAACTCGGACGCGTGGGAGACCTCATCACCCGACAGCGCGATGCCCTAGTGAACCTGCTGCGTATGATCACCTTTGCCGGTAACGAAGACTCCTGTTTGAGTGCGCACGAAAATTTGTACGTGCCATTGCGGCCGGTCTCGCGCGATGTCAACTCCTTGGCGGAGTACGCGTCATTTTTGTCCAATAAGATTAACTTCATGCTCGACGCTGTGTTAGGGCTCATCAATATCGAGCAAAATGATATTGTGAAGGTCTTCACCATCACATCCATTGTCTTTTTACCGCCAACACTTGTGGCGAGTATTTTCGGCATGAATTACCGCTATATACCCTTTTTGGACACGACGTGGGGATTTTGGCTGTCGATCGTGCTCATGGTAATTTCGGCGGTGTTGCCCCTCGTCATTTTCCGTATAAAACGCTACATCTGAACCATGATTACAACGCGAAAAGTCATCCGGCTTGAGCAGGACATACACAAGGCAAACATACTCATCGAAGCACTGCCCTATATGCAGTCGTACCGAGATAAAACCATACTCATCAAGTTCGGAGGTTCCGCGATGGATGACCCCGAGCTGGTCAAGTCGCTCATGCGTGACATCGTTGTGCTCGAGTCCATGGGGATGAACCCCGTGGTGGTGCATGGCGGCGGCAAAGCCATCTCCAAAGCGATGGCGGCGGCAGGGCTGGAGACCGAGTTCATCAATGGACTACGCGTCACTGACGCGGCGGCTATCCGCATCGTGGAAGATACCCTCACCGGCACGATCAATCCGGGACTCGTGAAGATGATTCGCGAGCACGGGGGCTCCGCCGTCGGAATCCCCGGTACAACCGTCTTTGTTGGTGAGAAGCTGTGCGAAAGAGACGAGCAGGGGAACGCGGTGGATTTAGGCATGGTGGGGCAGGTGATCGGGTGCCAACTCTCACGGGTGGAAGAGGCACTTTCCCTGCAGTTGATACCGGTGATATCGCCTCTTGCCCGGGAGTTGGGCACGCACCAATCCCTCAATGTCAACGCCGATCTCGCAGCTGCGGCTCTGGCGAAGGAGCTTAAGCCGGTGAAACTCGTGTATATTTCCGACGTGCCGGGCATTTTGCCTTCCCCCGATGACAAGGAGTGCATCATCAAGAGCATTGATCGACGCGAAGCTTTCCGGCTCATCGCCGCTGGCACCATTTCCGGAGGCATGATACCGAAGGTCAAGAGCGCGGTAGATGCCCTCAACGCGGGGGTTCGAAAGGTTCACTTCATTGATGGGCGCATCCCCCATACCCTCTTGCTCGAAATTTTCACGCCCGAAGGGATCGGCACAGAAATCGTGCGCGAACAACGCTGAATATACCCTCTTTTCTATGAGTACCCCTCCGAGCATCGGAATCCTTGCCCCGCACCGCAGCGAGACGTGTCTGCGGACACTTCAGCTGCTTCAGCGGGAATGCGAGCTGCGCGGTCTACGCTTCCGAGAATTGGGGAAATGCACGGCAGATACGGATTGGCCGCAGGTGCTTGTTTGTTTGGGAGGGGACGGGACGATACTCTCAACTGCGCAGGATGCCGCGCTTCATGGGTGCATTATTGCCGGGGTCAATCTGGGACATCTCGGTTTTTTGAGTGCATGTGGACGCGATGAGCTGTCCTTGCTCACAGACGCCCTCGCTACCGGTAGCTTCGGGGTGGAAGAGCGTTCGATGCTGAGTATCAAACAGAGCGGCGTGGGTGCCGACCGAGTGAGTCTCCTCGCTCTCAACGAGGTTGCCCTCATGCGTGCCCAAACCGGCAAAATGATCGATGTGGACGTCGTGGTGGACGGTACCTTGCTGAACCGCTACCACGCGGATGGTGTGCTGGTGGCTACTCCTACGGGTTCCACGGCTTATTCGCTCTCGGCGGGGGGACCCTTGATATGGCCTGACGCCAGGGTGATGTGCCTGACGCCTGTTTGCCCGCATAGCCTCACAAATCGCTCTATCGTACTCCCGGAAGAGGTCGAAGTTACGCTTCGCCCAAGGGAGCGGCGCGGGCGCGCCGGTGAGTCGCTCATTTTCTCCATTGATGGGCAGACGACCCACGCAATTCCGCTGAATGCCGCGCTCTCTATCCGCAAGGCTCCCGTCCGTCTCCGCTTGCTCTCCCTCCCCGGTAGTGACTACGCCGCTACCCTCCGCGCTAAACTCGGCTGGTGAAATACGGTACGCAACCGCATCTCGCACGACACAATTTCGGGGTTATTTTGTCGGTATAGGTGGTTGAAGGATCAAGGGAGGGGGTATCAACTAGACTCATTGTAAATGCCATCCGGAGGATGACCTGTTCACCGAACAGAGCTACATCATTGCTGTGAGAGTCTAAAACTAGATGCTGTGTTGCTTTCCTCGGAGTAATAGCCAAGTAGCGAGTATTTGCAGTAAGCATCTAAAAGGGGATTATGGGAAGAGGGAATCGAGGGGTGAATAACGAGGAGATTGGAGAATTTCAACGAGAGCCCGGTAGGGGTCAAGTTGAGCCGACATGACCATCTTGGCAAGATGGGGGGAGAACCCGCTGATCAGAGTGACACCGAGATCATTTTGCGTCATAGGAACGACGCGAGTTCGCGAGTTGAGATTCCAGAAGACGAGTCTGGGCAACTTGTAGCCTTGGGCTTCGTATTCCGCAGAAATGGTATCGAAGAGAGCCCGGTCCCAAACAAAGCGGTGCCCATCGAATTCCATATCGCTGAGGATGAGGATGGCTGTGGGCAGGGCATCTTGGGAGAGATGATTCGCGACAGCTGATTTAAGGATGAGACGGAATACGGCGTGGATATCCGTGTTGGAGCAATCGTCCTCCGAGTATGCCCGCTTCAATTTGTCGTGGAGGGATTGACAATCGGAAAGATCGATCAGTGCCGGGTGCCGCGAAAAGGTGATAAACTTGCCTTTGAACTCACCGTGCATCCTCTCAGCGAAGTACACGGCGAGGGCGGTCGAGCAATCCAGCGCGGAAATAGCTGAACTACCGAAGGGTACGCTCATCGAGCCGGAACCATCGCGGACGACAAGAATGCGCTGCCCCTCTTCCGCAGTATTCGGGAGGTTATCCCATAGAGCTTCGAGCACCGGGTCGAGTTCTCTCAGTGGGTCACCCCATACTTCGCCCCGGTATCGACAGACTATATCGTGGGGAAAGAGAACATCCGCGTTGATTTTTGCTTCGCCCTTTCGCACACTCTCGATATAGGCGTTGTACCTTTCTGCATCGTGGCGGGAAAATGCGTTTCGGTAGAGCAAAGAAGCGCGTGAGGGGACATGGGGATACTCGATAGTGCTCCATTCCCGCTTGCTCATCTTGCACTCCACCACATCGATGTATTTGCGGAGCGGAGAAAGCAGCTTCCGGTACCCCTTTTCAGAGAGATTGAGACCCGCAGCAATCTTGCGCCCCAGTCGCCGCGCCTCCTTGGACGATGTATTGATGGAAGGGAGCCACTTAGCCAGCAGGGAAACCGGTTGCCCCTCCTGCATGTTCTTGGTGTCGTCTGCTAGGCGTTCCCCGATGTAGCGGATGGTATCCTCCGCACACGATGTATCCAGCAACAGGAGCAGATCATCGTAGCGTCCGAATTCGGCAACCAGCGGGATGAGCTTTCGAACCAACTCCGGGCAGGTGACGGCGAGGTAGCCCAAGATGATCCGGAATAGTCTCCGCTCCCCCATGCCACCACGGACATCCCGCGCAAAAAAGAGCCATTTGAGGGCAAGTAACTTGTCTTCCGCGTAAGCGTGGGCAAAATCTTCGATTATGTTCTGCGGGTCGGCATCTCTGTACGACGCCGCCCTGAAGTTGAGATCGAGCAGCGCGTGTCCGGTGGACTTGTATCCTAACGCACCATTTTCTGTGTAGTCCAACTTGTCGAGTTCGCTCAGCGCGGACTCAATCGAGCTCATCAATGTCGTGTCGTGGTTCATCGTACGCTTGTTTCCATCCTCCTCCACGAAGAACGCCACCCGCCCCCTCCCTGTCCGTACTATAGAGCGTTCCCCGAACATGTCAAGGCAGAAAAAATTGGACGCTAATCTGTGTTACACCACACCTTTCCCAACAAAATTCTCGAGAAACGCCGTCATGCTAATCCCCATGCGGGTTACAGACGCCCAATAGGAAGTACAAGGTACGAAGTACGAAGTGGCAGAGCCGGGGAATGGCGGACGGGGTGGGCAGCGCGGATGTGGCAGGAAAAACGTGCGTGATGTGAGTGTTGCGGCATGCCGCGTCATGTGTGATGGCTACCGGTGCCACGCGAGTACCTCTTCATGGCTTCGCATACCACAGACGTTTCAACCTCACGGGTGCTTTGATTTTTTCCCCTCGCGAAGTGCTTGGTCGAGGGCAAAAAAAGTTGACAGTTGATTTCGAATCAACTGTCAAACTTTTTTTGTTACCTCAGCAAATTTTTTTGAAATAAATTTGCAATCGGAAAAAGTAGGGAAGGGATAAGTGCCTTGCAGAAAGGGAAGAAGCCGGGAAAGGAAGCTTCCCG
>CAYRJI010000077.1:0-9157 GCA_964424645.1 uncultured Akkermansia sp.
AATTCATTCAACGAGGTGATACCCGGGCATGTGCACCTGAACAAAGTGGGAGAGCTCGTGAAGGAGGAGGTGAGGAAAGCGGGGGGGACGCCGATCGAGTTCAACGTGATTGGGGTGTGTGACGGTATCGCTATGGCACACGAGGGGATGAAGTTTTCGTTGGCAAGCCGGGAACTCATAGCCGACAGCGTGGAGACGATGCTCAGGGCGCACGCGTTCGATGCCTGTATTTGTATTCCGAATTGCGACAAAATTGTGCCCGGCATGCTGATGGGGGCACTTCGGTGCAATATACCCACGATCTTTTGTTCCGGTGGTCCGATGGCGGTGGGCAAGGGGGTGCACGGGGAAGATTTGGACCTCAACAGCGTGTTTGAGGCGGTAGCGGCGTGCGCGTCGGGGAAGATTTCTGCGGAAGACCTGCACGAGGTAGAATGCCGTGCCTGCCCGGGTGCGGGTTCGTGCTCCGGTATGTTTACCGCCAATTCGATGAATTGCCTGTGTGAGGTACTCGGGATTGCGCTTCCGGGGAACGGAACCCTCGGGGCTATCTCGGAGGAGCGTAAGGAACTCTGGCGAGCGGCGGCGCGGCGCGCGGTGGAAATGGCTGTGCAGGGCGGACCACTTCCGCGAGAGCTCGTGACACGGGATAGCCTCGACAACGTGTTTGCTGCGGACATGGCGATGGGCGGCTCGAGCAACACCGTGCTCCATACCTTAGCCTTTGCATACGAAGCCGGTGTGGAGTATGACCTCGGTCGCATCGATGAAATTTCCAAGCGGACGCCGAATATTTGCAAGGTGGCACCCAGTTCCCGCTTCCACATGCACGATGTGGCGCGCGCCGGTGGGATCATGACCCTCTTGGCGGAGTTGAACCGTGTGCCCGGGGTGCTGCACACGGATACACCCACGGTGAGCGGAAAGACGCTCGGAGAGCAAATAGCCGGGCTCGCCACGCGGGATGCCGAGGTGATACGCCCGGTGGAGCAGGCGTATTCGCGGGACGGCGGTCTGGCGGTTCTCTTCGGCAACTTGGCGGAGCAGGGGGCCATCGTCAAAAAAGCCGGGGTGCTGCCCGAGATGTTGGTGCACCGAGGTCCGGCTGTTATTTTTGAGTGTCAGGAGGATGCCTGCGCGGGCATTTTAGCGGATAAAGTGAAGCCCGGTGATGTGGTAGTCATTCGTAATGAAGGACCAAGGGGGGGACCGGGGATGCAGGAGATGCTCGCTCCCACCGGTTACATTATGGGCAAGGGACTCGGCGGGAGTGTCGCCCTTATCACGGACGGACGTTTCTCCGGTGCTACCCACGGTGCCTGTATAGGGCATATCTCGCCTGAAGCGGCGGAGGGCGGGCTCATCGGTTTGCTGCGAGACGGCGATATGATCGCAATCGACATACCCGGGCGTTCACTCGTCGCCGAATTGAGTGAGGAGGAGATTGCCGAACGCCGAGCCGCTTGGAAACCGACCATGCAGGAAATCAACAGCAGTTGGCTCAAGCGTTACCGCAAACTAGCCACCAACGCCGGAAAGGGTGCCGTCCTTGTCTGATCCCCGAAAGCCTATGTTCGTGAATCCATTAGTAACCGCCGAGCTCGCATCCTGACCGCGCGGCATTTGAGTGTTTATCGGCCATTTCCATGAGTGAGTCGCAAGAAGAAGTGAAAGAGAGCGGGGGAAACTCGCTGGTACGTTATTTTGCCGAGTTCGGCGTGTTGCGTGAATGCGGGCGCAATTTCTGGTTGACGAATTTCATCCAGTTCTTTGACGGTCTGTCGTACTTCACGCTTATCATCGTGTTCACCTTATTCCTGAAAGAGTACTGCGGCTTTCGAGATGCCGATGCCCCCTACTGGGTCGGTATGTACACACTCTTTCTCTCGCTCTTCGTATTTGCCGTGGGAACTATCTGCGACATCATCGGGCTGAAGCGTACGTACTTGGTGGGGTTCACGATGCTCATCCTCGGGCGGCTGGTCATGGGGATGGGATCGGATTTCGGGATGCAGGTGCTCGACCTTTCCCAAGATTCTTCCCGCTACATCGTCATCTCCGGCATTGCGATCATGAGCTTCGGCTCCGCGTTCATGTCCCCTTGCATCGGAACCTCTATTCGCCGATTCACCACATTAAAAGCACGCCCCACCGGCTTCAATTTTTACTATCTCTTCATGAACATCGGGGCACTACTGGCGGGGGTAGCGGTGGTAGACCCCCTGCGTGGTTGGTTCCCGGGTCCGGAGGGGTTGCAGGCAGTCGTCAATTTCGGGACGGGATGCGAGGTCATCGCGTTCCTTTTCACCCGCTTCGTGGATGAAAAGTTCTACGCCGTGCCCGAGGAGCGTGTCACTTCCGAAAAAGCCGGTTCACGCCGTCCCCTGCAGTTGATAGGTGAGGTCATCCGAGAGCGACCCTTCCAAAAGTTGCTCGTGTTCTTGATACTCACCCTCGGAGTGCGGCTCGTCTTTACCCTCCAATTCATGATTATGCCGCAGTATTACACGCGGACCATCGGGGATGATTTCCAGCTCGGCTTCATGAATTCCCTGAACCCCTTCATTATTACCACCGGACTCATCGCCATTATCCCAATTCTGAAGCACTTTTCTACGGTGCGCCTCATGATTTCCGGGATGTCTATCTCCGCCCTTTCGCTCGTGCTCATGGCTATCCCACCGGAATGTTATTTCGTGTTCCCGGGTATCGACACCGCGAGTCAGGCGTATTTCATCGCCATTTTCCTCCAAATCCTGATTTTCGCGTTTGGGGAACTCTTATTTAGTCCCCGCTTTTCCGAGTATGTTGCCCGCGTGGCACCGAAAGATAAGGTGGCTTCCTACATGTCGCTTGCCGGCTTGCCGATGTTTATCGCCAAGCCCGTCAACGGTGTGCTGGGCGGCTTGCTCGTGTCGTATATGTGCTATGACGGGATCGCGGCAAAAATTGACACAGGGCACATCAGCTACTGGATGTCGCCGGAGTTTATGTGGTTGATCTACCTCATTATGGCCGTTATTTCGCCTCTCGCTATCATCCTGACGAAAGATATGTTTGTGACCGACCACCCGGAAGAGGATGCACCGAGCGAAGAAGAAGCCGAGGAAAGTGTTCTTGCCTCTCAGGAAATGTAATATACTGTCATGAATATTGTGGAAACTGCGAATCCCGCCGAAGAAAAGAGTTCCGTCAAGTGGGGACCGATCCTACTGGATATGGTTATCCTGATGGCAGTCATGGGTGTGCTGGGCTACCTGAGCAGCTTGGTGATGAGTGTCTTTGAAACTGTTACCGTAACGGATTCGCTCGTATCGCTCATCCGCAAGGAGGATGTGAAGGACGGCGCGGATAAACCCTTTGCCGATGAGTTGAAGCGCGTGGTGGATGCCAACCCGGAGTTTATCAATACGCGCGATAACACGGGGCGCACGCCGTTGATGTGGACGGTGTATGTCAATTATAATGATCCGTCTGAGTCGGCTAAGAAGGATACAAAGCGGTTGTTTTACCTGGATCATCTGCTGAAAGTTCCCGGGATACGCCCCGGGGAACGCGACAACGATGGCTTTACTGCCCTGCATTGGGCGGCGTGGAGCGGTATGCCCGCTTGTGTGAAGCGACTTGTGCAGGTGGGACTGGATGTGAACGCGCAGGAAAATGCCGGGTTCACCCCACTGATGCTCGCCGCTATGCGAGGTAATGCCGAAACGGTCGAAGTGCTGCTGCAACTGGGTGCCGACCCCAGCCGAACGAATGCCAACGGCGATACCGCCGAAAAGCTTGCCGCAGAACATGGTGCAGCTTACCACAAGCGCAGTTCCTTCGTGTATACGCTCCTCTATTCGAAAATACGTGACGAAGCCTACAGCAGCGTGAATGAGTTGTTTGCCCGCAAACCGGACATGCCCCGAGAAAATTAGATGCATAGAGCGGGGCGGTGACTTCGTCGCAGGGCAACACGAGGGTGATCAGGTACGAGGTGTGGGGTGAGTGAGTTAAGGGAAGGCAAGGCGGAAGAAGCGATGCACATTGTGGGAGGTGATGCGGCAGATATGCTCGAAGGAGACCCTGCGGAGTGCCGCTAATTTTTGGGCGACGAAACAGACGCGTCCCGGAATGTTGAGCTCACCGCGATGGGGTTCCGGTGAGAGAAACGGCGAATCGGTTTCAATCATGATGCGTTCCTCCGGGCACCACGCTGCCACGCTCTGCACCTGCTCCGTTTTTTTGAAGGTGATGAGCCCGGTGAATGACACCATCCCATCTAAGTCCGCAAAGATACGTTCTGCCTGTTGTTGCGAACCGATGAAACAATGGAAGACGGGACGCACGGTCGGGAATTGACGAGCGATGGCGAAGGCATCTTCAAAGCATGCAGAGCCCGCACCGACTTTATCACGCGTATGCAGGGAGATGTTCAGACCCAGCTCACGTGCCAGCTCAAAATGCTGTTCCAGAAAGGTCCGCTGCCGAGTGCGAAATGCCGCTTCTTCCCAGCCCTCCGGCGCATTCCAGTAGTAGTCCAGCCCCGTTTCGCCGATAGCCGCTAATTTGTGGTTGTGGCACAGCTCTCGCATGTGCTGCCACTGTTCTTCAGTTACCTCTGCACAATCGGAGGGATGCACGGCCAAGCAAGCCGATACGAAGTCAGGCATTTCACGCGCCTGTGCAAGTGTCCGCTCCCAATCCGTCGGCGAGGTCCCCTGCGAGATGCAACGTGTCAACCCCATGGCTTCGCATTCTGTCCGGAGTGCAGCTGTGTCGGTGTATCGCTTGGATGCCAAATGACAATGTGTGTCGATGAGCTCCTCCGCCGCTCGTGTCTTCTCGTTCGTCATGCGTAAACGCTAGCAGAAACAGCCAAAAATGTCAACCCACCTGCGAGTCGGGCGGAAACAGAGCAGGAAGGTCACGTGGAGGACGCATTTCCTTCTTCGCGCCGCTTTATCTCGTCAAGCAGCTTCAGGATGATTCGGTCATTGGCGTGCAGTTTCCGTAAACTCAGGAAAAGGAGCAGGGTGATGAGTATGAGGTAAATAGTGATTGCCCAGCACGCCACCTCGACCGTATTGACGAACTTCTTGACGCGTTGGTTCTCCATGAGACGCTCGCTGACGGTGTCACCGAATTTCTTGGCATAATTACGTACCTCCTTCTCGACCGGCACCTTCACTTCGGCGAGTACTTCATTCACGATCCTAGTCACGGTAGACGATAATGTGGACGAAGAACCATCCGAAAGAGCTTCCTTCGCGTTCTCAATGATAATTCCCCTAATCTTTTGCCCGATATCTGCCTGCGCCGTAGGTACCCACAACCCAACCACCAACAGAAATATTGCAGCAATAAAACGTTTCATTTCAGGAAAAATTAAAGTTGTACCGAAGTAGCACCATGGTACCGCACACCCCGCGCTCCGTCAAGCCCTTTTCGCATCCTGCCGCAAAGTCATCGCCCACTACTACGCCCTTAATTTATTTGGGACGGATGTGGGATTTGGTTCGGTGGGCATTTTTTTGTCTTGGAAAGTATGGGGGAGATGTGCGATAATGGGGCATGGACGAGCAACAAAGGGAAAAAAGAAGGAAGCGTCTACAGAGCTTTGAGCTGGAGTACATCAAGGCCCAATCAGGGACGAGAGCAAAGTTAGTGAAGGAGTTTTGTCAAACTAACGGAGATTTGCTGAAGGATGTGGATTCCGTAGGGGGATTAGTGTATTGGATCATCTGGAAAGGTGACCTGCAGTCGTTGAAAATTCTCCGAAGAGGGTGGATAGATGATGTCAATACTCCTGTAGAGATACTTCCTTATACCTCATTCTTGCAATGTGCAGCAGGGTTGGGGAAGGTCTCTATCGTGCGTTGGCTGCTGGCGGAAGGGGCAGATGTCGATGCCGCCCCGGGGGACAGCTATGAGCCCATCATGCTGGCAGCACGGGGAGGCGAAACAGAGGTGGTGCGCTTACTGTTGGCTGCCGGGGCAGATGTGAATAGGCTGCGCCGCTTTCATTTCCCGTACGACCCGAAGCCCGAGGAAGAGGCTGAAGGAGCCAAAGAAGAGTCGGAGACCTTCTGCGAGGTGACACCGCTGGCGGTAGCTGCCGCACATAATCACCCGGATGTGGTGGAACTGCTCCTGAAACACGGTGCTGACCCGGACTTGGTAGACTCGCTCGGTCGCACGACTCTTTTGCACGCTGTGCTACGTGATGCCCGCAAATGCTCGAGGTTGCTTGTGGCTGCAGGAGCTAATGTCAATGCACCGTCATCGGTCGGTATGTCTCCGCTGCATGTATGCCCACTCGCTTCTCGTTCCACCGAGGTGATGCGGATGCTGCTAAAGGCAGGCGCAAACCCTCGTGGGCAGGATGCTTGTGGGGAAACGCCTCTCCATATAGTTGCCCTAATCGGGAGTGCAGAACAGGCAGAGTTATTGCTGCAAGCCGGAGCGGATCCCACGGCAAAGGATGCTGAAGGGAAACAGCCTCTGTGGAGATGCGTGAGCAACCCGAAGAATGCGGCGAGCATTCGTAGACTTCTCCGGAAATTCGGGGGCGAGTGGAACGCTCGCGACCTGAATAAGTCCTCCACGGATGAGTTCCCCCTCTTCGGCATAGCTGTCAGCTCCTGCAAAGACCCCGCTTTTTTGCAGGAACTCATCGATGATGGGGCTAAGATTAACACGAAGTATAAGGATGGGTCGACTCCGCTTATCTTAGCCATTCGCTCTCACAATGAACCTACAACGCGCTTTTTGCTCGAAAAAGGGGCTGACCCCGAGGCACGTAACCGCAACATGGCGACCCCGCTTATGCTGTCGCTCTGCTGGGGCTTTGAGGAAGCAGCGTTCATCCTCTTGGAACACGGCGTGGACCTCCGAAAGTGTGATGTGGTGCTGCACACGGCACTGGACTTTTCCATCATTTACCCTCGCAGCAGAAAAGCTTTCCTAGCCATTCTCGATGCGGGTGCGGAAATCAATACTCGCGATATCCTCGGCAACACTGCTGTCCACCACGCCATCGACTGCAAAATAATATTCTACCTGCGTGAACTTGTGCGGCGTGGGGTCAATGTCGATGTCGCCAACAGGAATGGTCAAACCCCGCTCCTCCGCGCTGCATCGGATGGCTTCAATGCCGCCGTTCGCGTCCTCTTGGATGCCGGGGCAAATGTGAATAAAACGACACCGGATGGCGATACCGCACTCTCCTGCGCCGTGGACAGCGAATCTGCAACTACCGTCCGTCATATCCTGAATGCTATGCCGAACACACCGACAAACCGTCGCATGATTCAGATTGCTCTGGTGAAGGCAGAGCAGAAGGACAACCGCAATATAATAAGGCTCCTGAAAAAAAGGCTATCCTGAAAACAGAGCACGCGCAGACACTGCCCAGATACCGCACTCGTCCCGAGAAGTTTCCCCTCGGTTACTTCCCTCTACACACGTTCCTGTCATATTCCGCCGCCCACTCCACAGCCTTGCCACTTCGTGCCTCGTACATTCATTTCTTGCTATCTTTTTTGAGTAATTCGGCGATTTTGCCTGTGGCATAATCTGCCGCTGTTTTGCCGAACTTGTCCTTGGCATTAACATCCACCCCGGCTTCGATGAGCATTTTGGCGATACCGGCACGATTTCTGGCGGCGGCGCGGATCAACAGAGGATTGTCCTTATAGCGAGGGTCTTCGGGGTTTACACCGGCATTTACCAGTGCTTTGTATGCTGCGGGATTACCCCGGTCGATAGCCAGCGTGATCGGTGTACCCAGTGCATGACTGTACGGCGAAAGTTCCATGCAGCGGAAATACGGGATAATCACACGCAATGCTTTCTGTCGATAGGAATACACGGCATCGTGGAGCAAAAATGCCTCATTCCCGGGATTCTGGGCGTAGGGACTGAAGCCCCCGCGTATCAGGATGGGTATCAGGTCATCTCGGTCTCCCTGAACTGCTACAGAAATCGCACTCATCTTCCCGCGTTTCAACGATGTATCTACCCCGGCATTTAAGAGTGTCTGCACCACCTCCGCACTGCATTTCCAACAGGACTCTCCCAACAAGTCCCGCCCCCGGTGGTTCTGATTGTCCGTAACGGCGTTGGGGTTAATTCCTTCCCGCAGAGCCTGCAGCACAGCCTCACTCTTACCCTCTCTCGCCCGTTGATATGTTGCCAATTCTGCCTCCCGTACTTTCTTGGCATACTCGAAGGCAAACTGCACCCCTGTGTCCGTTACCACCTCTTCCGCCGTCTTTCCCGCCGCATTCCGTATACTCGTATCTGCCCCGGCTGTCAACAGTATCTGCACTGCTTCCCGCTGCGATGCCTCTGCTGCCGTATGCAACGGTGTATTCCCATGCTTGTCCTGCCGATTGAGTGCTTC
This sequence comes from uncultured Akkermansia sp., assembly GCA_964424645.1. Lineage (GTDB taxonomy): Bacteria > Verrucomicrobiota > Verrucomicrobiia > Verrucomicrobiales > Akkermansiaceae > Akkermansia. The sequence goes on from CAYRJI010000077.1 coordinate 8,393, forward strand.
CTTGTTTAAGACCCACCGCATCAGCATGCGCACGTTACCGCTCCGTGCTGCTTCGTGCACTCCGCACGCTTTGTCCTGCGCCAGTATTTCGTCTACTCCTTTCTCAGTGCATTCATCCCAAGCATCCGCAGGTCTCAGGCACGTCCGCGCTGCCCAATACCCCACAAGTACCCCCATGAGCATCAAACTTATCATCAATACAAACTTTTTCATCTCTCTAACGTATATATCATCTCCTTTTTACCACTCCCCTCCTCTATGGTCAAGGTAAAAAAACAAAGTTTTTCCGGAAATTCACAAAGCTGTCCTATAACCCGCATGGGGATTAGCAATGCGGCGGTTTGCAGGAATTTTTTTGGGGGGGAGAGACAGGTGTGGGCAAAGCTACGCCGCGTTCTTCGTGTTTGCGGCTATGCCTTGCAAACAATGGTCGCTTGGGCGCGGGGAGGGGAGGGGCGGTCAGAGATAAATTTCCACGTAAGACGGTGTTCTCCGGGCGCGAGCTTGCAGAAGGCGAGCACGCGCAGCTTGTCGGGCTCGCCGGTGCTGTGTGGGCAGCAAATGCCTTGACCTGATGGGGCGAGGAGATGACCGCGCCCGCATTGTTCGAGCTCCAGCATGACGACCCAAATGCCGACAGAATCCCCGCGTAGCACGAGCGGTGCCTCGTAACAGTTTTTCCGCTCGCCCTTGCGCCACTTCATCGGGTATGGGGTGCCGCACGTCGAGAGTTCTGCCCCGGGAGCGAGGGGGGCGTCCGCCGGA
>CAYRJI010000078.1:0-9129 GCA_964424645.1 uncultured Akkermansia sp.
AGTTGCCTCGGACGGGTGAGGGGAAGAAGAAAAGTTTCCCATCATGCTGCGGTTTGGCAGGGATTCCCTCCGCCGGAGCTACCTGCGCGAGCAGGGAAAGAATAAGCAACGCTGTAACGCGCTTACAATGAGCTAATAACAAATGGGGGGGGGTAGCAGCGAGATGCTCATACTGTATGGAATTACCAAAGGCGTATTCTAAGCACGAGTCGGTCGGAAGTCAAGGAAAAAAGCCAAAACTTTCCCGGGAAAAATACACTAGGCCACAGCCGTCCCAAGAAAAATACGAGCTTCGTGGTGGGCGATGACTTTGCGGCAGGGAAACGCGGGGGAATGGAAGTACGAGGTACGAAGTACGAAGTACGAAGTGAAGGAGATAGGCGCAACGGAGTTGCGCAGAGGAGTTGGAAAGAGGCAAAGCCGGAATGATGTGTGGGGAGAAAATCCACGCACCCGTGATGGTGAAGCCCCCTTGGTGCGCAGAGCGAGTGCGACCCGCATGGGGACTAGCATGGCAATGGTTTCCGAAAATTTTATTGGGACGGATGTAACACTAGGCAGGATGCGCCGAGCTATTGAGCCACTTATGCGCGGTGTCCCGACTTTGTTACCTCGTACTTTAGATATGATTTTGCAGCAGGGCGGCGTAGGCACCATCGGAGTTTTCTTGGTGGGGGAGGATGAGGTGCTGACGGACGAGAGACCAGTCGGGGTGATTGGCGAGGAGGTGCTGCACCATGTCCTCGTTTTCTTCGGGTTCGATGGAACAGGTGGAGTAGACGAAGCGACCGCCGGGGCGGACAGCTTGCATGGCGTGGTCGGCGATGCTCAGCTGGGTCGATACGAGGTGGCGCAGCTCATTGGGGGAGAGACGCCAGCGGGCATCTACGCGCCGTTGAAGGACGCCGGTGTTACTGCACGGCACATCGGCTAGGACGGCATCGAACGAGGCGCGGAGGTGCTTGGGGCAGGGGCGGGACCAATCCGTCTGCTGCACCCGCACCGGGTGTCCGGAACGCGCCTTGTCCAGATTACTGCGCAGCATGGACAGACGCGATGCATCGGCATCCGTGCACAACAGAGAGCACAGACCGCCGGTGGCGGCGAGGATGGCGGCGGATTTCCCGCCGGGGGCAGCGCAGGCATCTAGGATGGCTTCGTCGGCTGCCGGGGCGAGGAGATCGACACTGAGGCGCGTGGCGGGGTCTGTGGCGTAGACCTGCCCGGCACGCAATTCCGCGAAGGGGAGGGGACCATCGGACAGGCGGAACCAGCCGTCCGCCCCCGGAAGGGGGAGCCAGTGCTCGGGGATGGAAGCGGGAGGATGGAGGGGATTGACGCGCAAGAAGATAGGAGCCGGTTGGTTAAAGCGGGAGAGGAGGCGGCAGGTATCCTGCTCACCGAAGCGAGCGAGCCAGCGATTGACCAGCCAATCGGGCATGGAGAAACGCACACCGAGGGGAAGGGATGTGAGCTCCTGAGACCATTGTTCACGGCGGCGCAGGGCTTCGCGCAGTACGCCGTTCACCATAGCCTTGAGGCGGCGCGGGGCGAGCTCTACCATTTCGTGGACGACGGCGTACTCTTGCCACTCGAGGATGATGAGCTGGCAGAGACCGCTGAGCAGGAGCCAACGCGCATCATCTTCGAGGTGCTTATTCCCGCGCAGGACGGAGAGGATGTGCTCTAGGCGGCGGAGATGACGCAGGGTACCGAGCACAATGGCCTGAAGCATACTGCGGTCGGCGTGGTTCAGCCCGCCTTCGCAGCGGTGGATGAGCGAGTCGGCGAAGGTACCTTTGCTGCTGTTCCACCGGCACAGGCAATGCCAAGCCAAGGCGCGGGGAGAGGGGGAAGGGGGGCGGTGGTTCATCGGACGGAAGGGGGAAGGGAGAGAGCAGCGTGCAGCGGCAGATTGCCGTTCCACGCCAGCACGTTTCCGGTGAGAGGGTCATCCGCGCACGGACTGAACTCAAACGTGCCACCGGCGGCTTGGAGGATAACTTGGGCAGCGGCGAAGTCCCACAGATGGATGCTCTGCTCGATGTAGGCATCCAATTTACCCGCCGCCACGTAGCAGAGAGAGAGGGCAGCCGTACCGAGAATACGTACTTTGCACACCTGAGCGGAGAGGTGGGCAAAGCGGCGGATACCGGCTTCACCTGACCCATCATGAGCCCCGTGCCCCACAAAAATGATGGCATCGCACATGCGTTGTCGGGAAGAGACGTGAATGGGAATGCCGTTTAGGAACGCCTGCCCGCCGCGCAGGGCAGAGAAAAGCTCGCCGGTCATGGGGGCATACACGCAGCCGAGCTGCAACACCCCGCGCACCCGCAGGGCGATGCTCACGCAAAAGAGGGGGAGTCCGTAGTAGTAGTTGACCGTGCCGTCCAGCGGGTCGACGATCCACTCGTACTCGCCGCCGCTTCCGCCCTCTTCACCCAGCAGACCGTACTCCGGCCAGTCTTGGTTCAGGGTGTCACTGATGAGCCGCTGGGTTTCCTTATCGAGACGCAACTTGATATCGTGAGCCGTGCGCTCGTCGACCGTTTTCTCCGACGTAAAATGGGAACGCAGGAAATCACCGGCGAGGGCTGCGGCGTACCGCGCACTCTCTAGTTGGGCTGTGAAATCATTCATTTTTCAAAATATGAGCGTTTGTATCAGCCGCTTGGGTACTCTGATTCATTTTGGGAGCGGAAGAGGTCCTTTCCGGCAACTGTCCCCATAAAATTCTTGGAAAATCTCCACGCCGACCACCTCCACTACACACGCTGCTCCACATCTCTCCCCCTTCCGCACCACATGCCGCACGCCACAGATTTGCCACTTCGTACCTCGTACTTCGTACCTCGTACTTGATCGCCTCCGTGTTGTCACGCGACGAAGTTACCGCTTTACTCTGAGCGTTTAATTGATTCGGGACAGATTTGTTGCTTTCCCGCAACTCCTTGCGGGCGCGGGAATGTAGACGGCGAGCTAGGGCGAGGGACGCCTGAGCCATCAGCCGCCGGAATTCGGGTGAAGGCGGTTCGGCGGCACTCCCCATTTCCAGCCCCATCCACACAAAGACGGCAACCCCGCGTTCATTGAACACCATCGTCCAGTGACCGCTATCCGCCGGTAAATCCTCATTCAGGATGGTCGGTACCCCTTCTCTATAACGAAAGGGAGGCAGGTGAGAGACCGCAACGGCCCCTTCGCGGCGGATGTACTCACTCGCCTTTTTGTTCCCCGCAGAGTAAATGAGGTGATGACCCTGACTCCAAACGGCGGAGATAAGTTTCAGTTCATAATCCTGACCCATATTCTGGATGTCAAAGAGGGTGCGAGCCAGATCAATTTTACGCATGGGGAAGAGACCGTCGTAGAGGTCATTTTCATGCTCCCTGTCCGGGAGTTTGCCGAGATTCAGTGCGGAGAGAAAATGATAGACGACATCGTACCCCAAGCCGCTGCCGGTTACCCGCGCACTGTGTGCTACAATGTGGTTATCCTGACTACCCGGCAGGCAGGCACTGCAGAAAATGAGAGGGGCAGCCGCACGTCCCGGTCGGATTTCCGAGAGCCAATGGTTGGCGGGGTCGGCGGCACTTCGACCGCACGTGACAGCCAAGATATTGCCGCGATGGTTCAGGCGCGAGTCCACGACGAGAAGACACGCCTGCACACGGCACTCATCCGCCCCGAGTTGACCCGGTCTGCTACGTAGCCCGGCAGGGCGTTTGGTACCGGTAAACAACTTTGCTTGCAGCTCGCCGGGTTCTGCGCCGGGTTCCTTTGCCCAGCTCGCCGGGAGGGGTGCTTTCGGATTTTCCACAGCCCGAATCACTGTGGCGAGCGAACGCTCGGCATATTGTTGTAAGGGTAATATCAAGTGACTTACCACAGCCAAACCGTGGGAGCGTTCTTCTTCCTCCACCTCTAGGGAGTCGAGTTCGGCATTGACCCACAGAGCCGGGTAGTTGCGTGCAGCGGCGGAATCAGAGATAATTCCCCGTTGTTTTCGGGGGACGGGTACTTGGTTGGCGGCTTCGAAGTCATCCATGGAAATCATGCCGAGCTCGAGCATGCGCGAGAGCGTTTCCCGGCGCGCCGCAGTCGCATATTTTGGGTTACGGACGGGGTTGAAGAGAGAGGGAGCGCGCACGATACCCGCCAGCATAGCCGATTCTGCCAGATCGAGTTCGCGGACATCCTTGTCGAAAAAAAAACGTGCGGCATCGCGCAAGCCGTAGCAGTTTTGTCCGAAGTAGATGCGGCTGAGGTACTGGCAGAGGATACTCTTTTTGTCGTACGCTTTTTCGACGCGCTGCGCCAGCATGATCTCCAGCATCTTTCTATCCAGAGTTTTGCCACTCAGTTCAAATACGTGCCGCGTAAGCTGCATGGTGATGGTGGAAGCCCCTTCTTTATAGCTCATGGACCATAGATTGCGCAAGACAGAGCGAGCCAGAGCAGAGTACACGACACCGTTGTGCTCAAAGAAATGTTCATCTTCGCGTGCGAGGAAGGCATTGACGAGGTGGTGGGGCAATTCCTCCCATGAGACGGGAGCGTTGTTTTTCCGACCTAAGGGAGAGACCGGACGGTTCGCCCTGTCGTAGAGCATACTGCTCGGCAGGCTCTGAGCCACCTGATTCATGTCGAACTCCCTCGCCCTCAGGGCATAGATGAAGAGGAGCACCAGACACACCACGAACCCCACCGCGACAAACACCGCCGGTATCCACAGGAGACGCTTTTCAATGCGCAGGATGTGGTACCAGTGCTTTCGCCGATTTTGGGAGGGGGAGAAAAACATATCACCTGCCACTGACGGGGGGAGACTGCATCAGCCGGAGGGCATCCTCCGGCGCGTTCCATCCCGGGAAATCCTGCTTGAGGGTTTCTTTGTATTGTTCTGCTTCCGCATTTTTCCCCGTTTTGGACAGTGCCGCCACGAGTTTATAGGTCGCGAGCGGACGAAGTTCGGCATCATTGACGACATTTGCGACACGCCCGTAGTATTTTGCCGCATCATCGTATGCTCCGTCGGCATAGCAGGTGTCACCCAGTGCGATGAACAAAGAGGACTTGATGGGACCGTCTATTCCCAATGCGATGGCATTTTCGCAGATGGTGCGGGCCTCCTTGACTCTCTTGAGACCTAGGAGGAGCATTGACATATCGCGCATACCCTCTGCCTTTCTGTACGGCTGTGTTTCCATGCTCACGTAGTGCTGAGCCGCCTCGTATCCGTCTTTGTAGAGCCCCAGCTCGAGACGGGCGTGCGCCAATAATTTCCAGACCAGAGGCTCAGTTTGGGGGCGTTCCCGGGTCGTGCCGTCTGCCGCCGTGTACTTTTCCTTGGGTTCCCGCTCGAGGGCATCCGTCAAGAATTGCTGAGCCGCCTTATAATCCTTTTTTTGGCTGCAAGTCCACCCGCACCACCGCAGGATAGCCGGAGGCAGTGCCCGATACGAAGCGGGATTGGACTGTTGCAGTTGAGCGAGGGCTTGTTTCAGATTCTCGGCATCCTGCATTTTGAAATAACACTGCACGAGGGCAGTACCCACTCGGGACGCGTATCGCTCGGGGTTAATTTTGGCTGCTTCCCGGAAGTGAGGGATAGCTTTTTCCGGTTGAGTTTCGTAGAGGATGTAGGCAATGTTGTAGTGAGCTTCCGCGCATGCAGCGGGTTTGACGCGACTACCGCAGGCGACGAGACCCTCGTAGTAGTGCACCCTGCGCTGAGGGTCTGCCTTGCAGCACTCTGCCGCCTTTTGCCAGCACGACAGGACGGCATCGGAGTCCGGGTAGTTGTCGATGACGTAGTCAAAGTCGCGCAAAGCATCGCCGATCTTGTTCTGCTTGGCATAGGACATACCGCGCAGGGCGTAGGCATTCGGAAGCCGCGTATCCTGCTTGTAGGTAGAGATAAAGTGATTGAGCACGGGGACGGGATCGAAGGTACTGCCTTGGTAGGCGGTCCATGCTTTTTTGTATTCGGCATCTGCGCGAATGGCGGCGGGCAAATTCTCGATGCGGATTGCGTCAAATTGCCGGGCAGCCTCCTCCGGGTCCGAGGGCATCACCTGATCGGCATAGATGAAGCGCACAGAGTCACAGATGGGTAATTGCTCTGTCGGAGAGCCCGGTATCGCGTATGTACTCAAAAATTTTTGTGCGAGACTAACCACATTCATCGCCCGCAATCTTTGCGCACACAGGATGCGACGGTATGCGGCTTCAGCCCCATTCGGGCTGCCCTGCCGGTATCCCTCTGCATTCGCAAACCACCGTTCTGCCATGTCGTACTGTCCTACATCCATATAGCTCTGCCCCACAATCAGAGCTCGCCGTACTTCCTTATCCGGGTCATTGAGAGGTTGATAGTCCTGAGAGACCTGCTTGAATATTCCTTCGTAGTCCTTTTTTTTGTACAGACGCGCGAGGGTATCCAGTTGTGCTTCGGCCGTGTACTGGGCCATATCGGGGTTACCGGACACTTGGGCGTACAGCTCTTCCGCTTCTTGGTAACGCTCGAGTTTGCTTGCCAGACGAGCCGCTTGGAGCGTGGCTACGGCTCGTACATTTTTCTCCAACTTCTTCATACCCAGCAGTTGGCGAAACAGCTTGTAAGCTTCCGAGTCCATCCGATCCTCGGTCTTCATTTGTGCGAGGGCAAGAAGAGACGCTTGGACAATGTTGTCCTGCACCCCCCGAGTCTCACGGAGCCGCCTGAAGATGGTCTCAGCTTCCCGTCGGTTATTTTGCTGCAACATGGCGCGTCCCTGACGGTAATAAGCATCATGACGCAGTTCATTGCGCCGAGATTCCGCCACTACCAGCTTAAAATAGCCCACAGCTTTGTCCCAGAGAGATTGATCAGACGCTTGGATGCCGAGTTTGTAAGCAGCTGAAGCACAGTACTCGCCGTGCATGGTGTTGGCGAGGATACCGAGTATTTGATTGGCTTTGTCGGAGTAACCCGCTTCATCTAAGCAGATAGCCTGCATGTAGAGAGCCTTATCCCTGTCCTTAGCCGTTGGGTATTGGTCTCCGTACTGCCCGAAGAGCTCGGCGGCTTTGAGTAAATCTTCCCTCTTCTGGTCCGGGTCTTTCTGCAATGTCGCTTGGGAGTAGACGGTAGTCGCTATATCCAGAGCATTCCGTTGCGAATTGGAGGTAAGAGTTCTGCCGGACTGTTGAGCACACAGCAGAGAGCATGCCATCAGGTAGAGGGGAAGGAAACGCAGGTTCATATCCTCGTTGAAACTTATTGATTACCTGTTGATTGTTGACGAGTCGGGAGTTGTTTAGAGAAGGAGACATTCCAGACACCCGCTTGGGAGCAGGTGGAAATGACATCCGCCACTTTCTGCCAGCGCATTTCGGCGTCACCGCGTATGCGTACCGGTTGATTGGGGTTGACGGCAATCATGCGCCGCAGCATCGCCAGCAAGGCTTCACGTGTAAACTTTTCGCGGTCGATGGTGATGACGAGTTCATCGTTCTCCTCCCGGGCATTGATGATAATTTCATCGATGGCACGAGAGGTTTCCTCTGTGGTTTTAGGTGCCGTGGGAACCTTGACTTTCAGGTCCTGCTCATTGAGAATGATTTTTTGGGTGACCACAAAGAAGATGAGGAGCAAAAATACGACATCCAGCATGGGGGCTAACTGGAACCCTATCGTCTCCGGTACTTTGACATTCAACTTCATGGAGTGTAGCTGTAGTTCGTCTCGGGATTAGCTGCTTCTGCAGGAACATCCGGTTCTATGTTACGCCGCGCTATGTTGCCCAACCTCTGCTCTCGGTCCATCTGCATGGAGATGAGAGACAGGATATGCGTAATGGCTGCCTCCATATCGGTGATACGTTTTTGGATGCGATTGCGGAAGATGACGTAGAACAACATGCAGGGGATGGCAAGCACGAGCCCACCGGCGGTGGTAATCATCGCTTCCGATATTCCGCTCGCCATCTGCATCTGTTTTACGCCCTCAAAGTTGCCGGCGGCCACTTCCGTGAAAGTTCTCATCATTCCGATGACCGTGCCGAGCAAGCCGATCATGGGTGCTATTCCTCCGATGTCTGCAAGCCAGCTGATTTGTCGCGTCAACATATTTGCTTGGCGCGATCCCTCTGCCGCCGCCACCTCGCGCACTTCATCGATATTGGCGCGCGGATTCCTCTGCAAAAACATCATCACCACGCACAGTGTGCGCGTAAAACTGGAATCCGTTTGCTCGCACACTTCCATCAACCCCGGGTAATTCTTGCGCCGTATGAATGTTTCCAGCGGTGCTATCAGCCGCAGGGGTAACACGGCACCCTCGCGTGTCGTCCACAAACAGATGATAATCACCATAAGTGCAATGAACGATAACACCAAGAGAGGCCACATTAAAATGCCGCCCTTTTCGAAAAGTTCAACGAGGTCGATGTCACCAGCGTTCCCCGTTCTGTCCAATAATGCTGCGTATATCATACACCCTCCTGCCCCATTATACCCACCCCAAAAGAAATTTCAAGCCGATATTTGTTGCATCACCACAGCCGTCCACATCTGTCCCAAGAAAAATACGAGCTTCGTGGTGGGCGATGACTGTGCGGCAGGGGGACAAAGGAAGTACGAGGTACGAGGTACGAAGTACGAAGTACGAAGTAGCAGAGCTGTGGCGGGAGGTGCGGGGTAGTGACCGGGGAATGTATGCGGCGATGGTATGTGTGGGAGTAGGGGGGGGGAGGAGGGCGACAGCAGGGGGCGGGATGGACGCTACGTACGAAGCGAATAAGAAGTACGAGGTATACGAAGCCGTGAAGAGATGCTTGTGTGGCACCGGTATCCATCACACATGACGCGACTTGCCACGACACCCACAACACGCACGTTTTTTTCACACGAGCCGATGGCTTACCACACCCGCCACTCCTTGGCTATGCCACTTCGTACTTCGTACTTCGTACCTCGTACTTCCTATCGGTTTCGTGTTTGTTCATTCTTTTGCGCCGCGTTCTTCGAGGATCTTCACGATGTCATCCTTTTTGGCTTCTTTGGCGAGTGTTAGTGCGGTTTTGCCCTCGTTATTCTTCGCGTTGATGTCAGCACCGTTTTTGAGGAGGTAATCGATCCTCT
>CAYRJI010000079.1:0-348 GCA_964424645.1 uncultured Akkermansia sp.
GCATGAGGATTAGCATCGCAGCGTTTTTCGAAAATTTTATTGGGACAGGTGTGACTCTTCCTCGCTTTCAATGTTCGTCTGTCTGAAATTTATTCAGCTCTGACGTACTTTTGATTTCTGCTGTTGGGTTTGTCCGGAAAGATCATCACAAGTCGCCCGGACCGCAGCATCGGCTTTAAATATTTTGTAGTAAAGTAAGCCCTGCTCTTAAAACCGCAAGATTGCATGAGTTCATCACGGCTTCGCGGCTGAGAACAAAACATCCGTATTTTTCCTTTACCGCTTCAACGGCAGGTCTATCGACTTGTACGGTAGTATCCTGCACGGTAGTATCTTGTACGGCAGTAT
>CAYRJI010000079.1:448-8998 GCA_964424645.1 uncultured Akkermansia sp.
CTTGTACGGTGGTATCTTGTACGGTGGTATCTTGTACGGTGGTATCTTGTACGGTGGTATCTTGTACGGTAGCTTGCATGTTATTGCTCGTATCTCGGACACTGCGGTAGAAGACAACAACAAAACCGGATTTCAATATTTTAAAATCGAAGCGACAATTTACCTCACGGCAGGCATTCGCGATGCGTTTGAGACCGGTGCCGAAGCTTTCCACATCCTTGGAGTAGTAGAGTATGGATGTGATCAACGGATTTCTGCGCACAGGTCTTTCATTACCACGGATGAAATCCTCCGGTGAAAACCCGACGGGAAAGGTACCCGGATTATAGATTTCGACTCTATCTTTGTAGATGGCGACCTCATTGCTTTGGCAGGCACCGTAATCCTTGTGGCAAAAGGAGTTAATCAACGCCTCACGAATGGCATCTATCGGGATTTCCGGTATTTCTTTTCGCTGGAGTTTGCCGTCAAATATAACACGCCAATGAATATTGCTTACAATATATTTTTCGGCCAGAGTAACAAGCTCAAACACCGTTCCGCGCTTTCGTTGTATATCTAGGAAAGTCAATCTCTCTGTACCGGCAAAAACAGCCATCTGCAGCTCAGCGTAGATACTGTCACTGAACAGAACCATACCCGCATTCAGAAGATATTTTCCGCTCGTAAGCCCCAGTTTATTCAATGCACTCACTTTGTCTGTGAATTCAAACGAGATGCGCCCCACCGCCTGACTGCGTTCTATATAATCACGAACACACCCTTCGGGGACAGTCGAGATTGCCGTATCCGACAATTTTTTCTCCCACGCATCCTCCGTGCCACTCTTCCGCTGCAGGTATTTCAGTATTTCCGGCTGTGACATAGTCCTGTCCTCATAGACCACACTGTACCCCGTTTACATCCATTTGTGAAGCGAAAAACACATCCGCACCTCACAACTACACCTGTCCCAAATAAATTAAACGTCCAGAGTAGTGCAATGGTTTTGTCGCAGGGAAACACAGAGGTGATCAAGTACGAAGTACGAGGTACGAAGTGAAGAAGTTAGGCGCAACGGAGTCGCGCGGGCACGGCGGGAGGAGGCAAAGCTAAAACGACGCATGGGAACTAACTCCATGCGCCCGTGAGGATGACACCCGTGTGGTATGCGGAGCCATGAAGAGAGGCTCGCGTGGCACCACTACCCATCACACATGACACGCCTAGCTACAGCCGTAGTGCCTCAACACTTCCATTACACACATTCTCCCTGCACATCACTGCCGCCCACTCCACCCGCCACTTCCCGGCTTTGCCACTTCGTACTTCGTACTTCGTGCCTCGTACTTCTTGTTGGGGGGGTATTAGGTTTCCGGAGCGGCATCACCTTTGGGAAACCAGATCGAATTATCGTTGGTGACGAGGACGAAGCCCTGCTCCATCAACCAGATCATGTCGGAAGTGAAGGGGGCGTAGGCATCGGCGGCAATACGTTTGCTCTCTTCATCTGCCCCGGAAGGGACGCCGGAGAGTTCAGCAAACATCGCATCCACCTTTTTCCCGGAGTTTGCCTTACTCCAGTTCAGGATAGCCATCATGCGATCGGCCAGCACGGTGCCTTCGGGGACAGAGCGAACGCGGCTCGGTCCGGTGTAATGACGACCGTGCCATTTGAAGATGGGCATACGGTGGCGAGCCAGACCGCGACAGAGGTTCGGAATGAGGAATTGCGGGTTGTGGCGGTGTTTGCCGGAAAGGATGGAAACGTATGCAGCCAAACCCGGGGAAAGGAGAGCGGGAGGGACAGAACCATTGATAAAGACTTTGTCGACAGATTCGAAGACGTCGGCAAAGTGATGCTCGAGGAAATCTTGTTCCACATCGCGCAGGGTGGGGAGGGAGACATCCTGAGAACCCTCGCGAGTGGGGTGCCAGACCGTGCGGACAGAAACGTCGCGGAGCCACTGCTGCATAATTTCTTCGTCCTTGTTCACCGAAACAGCAGCGCGAAACGCACCCAAGGAAAGGGAAGAGTATTTTGCCTTGTAAAGGGCGGTAAGGGCGGGTTGGTAACCGTGCCAATTCACGGGTCCGATGACCTCATTACCGAGGGAGCAGACGGCAATGCCGGAGAAAGTGCCCTTTGGGGGGTCCACTTGTACCTGCTCAGTGGAGTAGAACTCCGGGAACCACGGAGCACGGGGAAGCCAAGCAAGGGCTTCTGCCTCCGAGAGCCAGCAAGAACCGTCTTCGCGCTTGGAGTGAATGAGAGTGGGACCGCCCTCCTGTTTCATGAAAACGAGATCATAACGATCGTTCTTGGCCATCACCACGCGCGCGAGGTCTATGAGGGGATGCGCCCGTTTTTGCCGCAGGATTTCTGTGGCAAAAATTGAGAGGATGGAATTGCAGGGGCGTAGCTCAACGCGCAGACCCGGGGCAGGCTGCGGGAGCTCCCGGCGTTGGGGGGCAGGACGCCCCGATTCACGGGGACCGCGCTGGATGTGCCCACCGCGAGCGGCATCGTCGGGGAACGGAGAGCGCGGGTCGCGGCGTCTCGTGTTACCGCGATGAGAGCTACCCTTATGATGCGCGGAGCGACTTGAAGAACCTAGGTGCGTGAGCAAAGATGATTCATCCTGCGAACGTGCCCAGTCCGGTCCAAATTGGAAATCTGACAGCTCAGAAAGATCGAAGGCAACGGTATCTTCTTGTTTACTCTCGTCCATATCAACCTCTGCGCCCCCTAGGGTACCCTGAAATCGGGAAAATGGCAACATTTTTTTGTGCATGCAGGGAGAAGAACCGCAGCCGTCCCAAGAAAAATACGAGCTTCGTGGTGGGCGATGACTTTGCGGCAGGAAGACACGGGGGTGATCAAGTACGAGGTACGAAGTATTTAAGTTAGGCGCAACAAGGTTGCGCAGGGGAGTTGGAAGGAGGCAAAGCCAGAACGACGTGTGGGAACTTAAATCCATGCACCCGCGAGGTTGGTACGCTCATGGTATGCGAGATACTCACGTGGCACCACTGTCCATCACACATGCCACATCCGATTACAGCCGTAGTGACTCAACACTCTCACCACACACCTTTTTCCCCGCACCTCACCACCGCTTACCCCAACCGTTACTCCCCGGCTCTGCTACTTCGTACTTCGTACCTCGTACTTCTTATTGGTTGTATTTCGCACTTGACGTTTTCGGGATGCGGCATAGAATGGGGCGCGTAAAAGCACGACTATGGAAAAGCAACCATTTCAAACGGAAGTACGTCAATTATTGGACATCGTCATCCACGCGTTTTACAGCGACCGCGAGGTCTTTGTGCGGGAGCTGGTGAGTAATGCGTCCGACGCGTGTGAGAAGCTGCGGTTCAAGCAGCTCACGGAGACAGCCGTATACCAGCCGGAGCGCGAATTACGCCTGAGCATCACGACGGATGAGGAGAAGCGCACGCTGACGATAGCCGATGCGGGCATAGGGATGACACGCGACGAAATCGTCGAGTACTTGGGGACGATAGCCCATTCCGGGACGAAGAAGTTTCTGGAGCTGGCGAAGGAAGGGCAAGGGGGGACGCAGGACCTCATCGGGCAATTCGGGGTTGGTTTTTATAGTGTGTTTATGGCGGCAGAGAAGGTGGAGGTGACCTCGCGCTCGTGGCAGCCGGACGCCGCGCCGGTGCGCTGGATCAGCGATGGGCAGGATGGTTATGAGCTCGAGGAGGCACCGGCGGATACCCCGCGCGGTACGTCTATCGTGATACACCTGAAGGAGGACGCGGCAGACTTTGCGAAGAAGGAGCGCGTGCGTTATATCGTGGAAAAATACAGCAACTTCATCAGCTTCCCCATCGATTTTAACGGAGAACACCTCAACACGGTGCAAGCGGTGTGGCTGAAGAACAGGAAAGAGGTCACGCCGGAGGAGTACAACGCTTTCTACCACTTCATCGCGCACACGGAGACAGACCCGTTGACCTACCTGCACTTCAACGCGGACGCGCCCATCGTGCTCAATTCGGTGCTCTTTGTACCGGCGGAGAATCCGGAGAGCATGGGATTCGGGCACTGCGAGCCTCAAGTCTCGCTTTACTGCCACAAGGTGCTCATCGACAGTAAACCGGAGAAATTGCTCCCCGAGTGGCTGAGATTTTTGGCGGGGGCGGTGGACAGCGATGACCTGCCGTTAAATATCTCGCGCGAAATGCTGCAGGATCATACCCTGTTGCGCAAGATTTCGGGGATTATTACCAAGCGATTTATCAAGCATCTCGAAGAATTAGCCAAGAGTGACGCCGAAAAATACGAGACCTTTTGGCGGCAATTCGGGAGATACCTCAAGGAAGGGGTGGTGACCGGGTGGGAGCACAAGGACGCCCTCGGCAAACTCCTGCGTTTTGAGTCCACCTTTACCGAGCCCGGGAAGCTGACCTCGTTCGCGGATTACGTTACCCGGATGAAAGAGAACCAGAAAGCCATTTATGTGCTGTTCGGGGCATCGCGCACGCAGCTCGAGCATTCCCCCTACCTGGATGCCCTCGAACAGAGAGGGTTCGAAGTCGTTTTCTGCACCGATGGCGGAGACCAATTTGTCATCGACAGTCTCATTCGTGTGGAGGATAAGGAGCTCAAGGACATCAGCCGTGCCAACTTGGAGCTTCCTCCGTTGGGAGATCGACCGGACGCGTTGAAATTGAGCGATGAGCAGGCAAAAACGCTTACCGAATGGATGACTGAAACGTTCAAGGGGCGACTCACTCGGGTAAGTGTCGGCGACCGAGTGACGGCGGTCCCGGCTATCGCCCTGCAGGGAGAAAATGACGCGTCGCCGGAGGTGCGCGCCTATCTGAAAGCCATGGGGCAGCAAGTGCCGGAAACCCACCCCGAGGTGATGATTAACCCCGCGGCACCCATCATCCAAAAGCTCGCGGAGATGCAGGCGGAAGACCCGGAGACCGCCAAGTTGCTGGCAGAACACGTGGTAGATAGCTCCCTCCTGCTCGCGGGTATGTTGGAAGACCCATCCACCCTGACCGATACGACCGGCAAATTGCTTGAGAAGCTCCTCAAGTAAGCAGCCAAGAGCATTGGGAGGCGCGTAGGCTAAGAGGGAACGGCGAGGGCTTCGAATGCTAAGCGGCGGCACTGCCGGAGGTCCTGCTTGCCGCTGGGAAGCAGAGGAATCGCAGGGACAGCCACGAGATAACGGGGGTTCCAAAGAGGCGGTAACCCCCTACGCAGGAGCTCCGAGCGGAGGAAGGTAAGCACTTCGAGTTCTTTGCCGGGGGCGGCATGCTCCGGGATGGCGGAGAGGAGTACGAGACTTTCGCCCTTGACCTCGTCCACCACAGCCGTGACCGCGACCTGAATGTTATCTTGCGAGGAACACTTGAGGATGTCGGCGAGGACATTTTCAACGAGTTCATGGGGAACCATCTCGCCTCCGATTTTGGAGAAACGGGAGATGCGACCTTCGAGGGTAACGAAGCCATTGAGGTCCATGCGCCCGATGTCGCCGGTTTTGAACCACCCCTTTCGGAAGACAGAGCTATTGAGCTCCGGGTTGTTGATATAGCCACGGAAGATATTCGGACCCTTGAGCCAGAGCATGCCGCGCTCCGTAAAGGGCAAGACCTTCTTATCATCGTCGACATCGGTGACACGGACGGCAATGCCGGGCAGGAGGCACCCGATACTGCGCGGTTTAAGCCCGGGGATACCGAAAGCGGAACCGTGGGGATGAGGGGCATCCGGGAGGTTGACGGAGCAGACGGGGGAAGCCTCTGTGAGACCGTATCCCTCCAAAAGTTGGATACCACAGCGGGTCAAAAATGCCTTTTCCAGCTCGGGTTGCAGTCTCTCGGCTCCCACAATGAAATACCGGACGGAAGCGAAGGTGTAAACATCCGCTCGGCGGAGCATGGTGCGCGCGAAAGTTGGGGTCGCGCAAAGCATGGTCAACTTGCGACCCTCAATGAGCTTGCAGAGAGAGCGGGCATCGGTGGGGTTGGGGTAGGCGCAGATGGGACGCCCCTTGAGCAAGGGCAAAATCAGCGCAATGGTAAGCCCGAAACTGTGGAAAAGGGGCAAACTCCCCAAAACGCGCTCTTGGTCCAGCGACAGGCGGCAACAACTCTGTGCCACGTTGGACAAAATCATGCGGTGAGAGAGGACAACACCCTTGGGTTCGCCGGTGGAACCCGCAGTAAAAAGCAGTACCGCCTCGGCGTCCGCGCGGTAGTCTTCCGTCTTAAAGTGCTTGCATATCCACGAGGCGGGGGCAAATCGCGCCATGAACACGTGCAGGAGAAGTCCCAATTTGGACAGAGACTTCAGGACATCCTCCAGAAAAAATATCTGCTCCTTCTCCGGCCAAGAAAATTGAGGCAACTTCTCCATGAAGCGACGGGAGCTGATAAAGAGTTTGAGCTGAGCTTGGCGCACCGAACTCTCGAAGGACGCGCGGGAGGAGACATAGTTGATCATCACGGGCGTGATCCCGGCGAGCATACAGGCAAGTAGGGAAATGGTGCCACCCGAGCCCGGGGGAAGGATGATGCCGATGCGCTTCTCCCCGCTTTTACGCAGGATCCCGGACAACGACATCGCCACGCCCAGCATTTTGTGGTAAGGCAGGGAGGTGCCGCTCGCGCCGTCAAACATCTCGGTCTTACCGTACTTGCGCAGGGAACGAACGAGGTGCGATGTGAGGGACTCGTTGAGGAGCGGTTGCGAGGAAAACACCTCTTCCGCCTTATTCATCCACGCCGCGTAAAGGCGCGTCCCGACGCCGGAGGAGCCGACAGGGATGCGGGGCAGGACGTAGAACTCCTCGCTGCAGGTGGCGTCCGGTTCATCGCGGTACAGCGTGTCGAATGACGTACCGTAATAACCCAAAAAGAGGGGGACTACGGGCAAATTCATGCCATCCACGTACTCTAAGATGAGAGAGGGCACGTCCGTAAGGGCACCGCGAACTTTGGCGAGCAGTCCGGGCAAAAAGATCACGCTCTTACCGGTGCTCATGAAACCCTGAATCAGGTCGCGCGCTCTCTGAGGGGTGCCATGGAGAAAATCGTAGTGGTAAGTGGGGATGTTTTTGCTGCTGAGGTAGTGCTGCACATCCTCCCGAAGCGGGAAGGAGTCAGCCGTCAGGTAGCAAAGGCGACCTCGGAGCAAATAAGAGAGATTCTTACAGGCTTGCACGCTCAGACGATTCGGTGCATAGAAGCCGGGCGAGACCACATTTTCTTGCCCGTGTAAGGTCAAATTGGGCATGGTCGGAGAGGGAAGCGGGAGGGTTGACGCAGGTGGGACAGCTCGGTGACGGTGGGTTCCGTCGGGTAAAGGGGGCGGACCCGCTCCTGTGCAGGTCCGCCCCGATGAAACGAAATAATGATGCCCCGAAGGCGGCTCAGAACCTGCAGGTGCAGCTCACACTGCCAACGACCCCGAAGCGTCTGTAAGGCACCAAGGTGTCGTCTCCCAAGGCATTGCGCAACGAGGAAGACTTAGATGCTTTTTCCGCCCCGGCACCCAGCCAGTTGAAGCTCACTGCAGGCGTAACTACCATGTGTTTCGTGGCAAAGTAGGGTAAGGCAAGCTTAATCCAATAGGCTTGAGCACCATTGGCGTTGGCATTGTGACCCGGATCGAAATAGTTCGCCGTGGCACTCATGGCAAAGGTGAGCAAGGCAGCCACTTTCGGGTCCTCGGCAGTTCCGACGACGGGGGCTTTGAAGGTGACGTAGGGTTCAAACCACCAGCCCTGCACGCCTTGGAAACTCAGACGCGTAGCGTTCCCCACTTCCACCCACTTAGTCGGTGTATACGCCGTGCTCAGGAAGACCTCATTGACACACGAAGCACTCTGCTGGCGGAAGTGCTTGGCAAAGGCACCGAGAAGTCCGCCGTGCACAAACTCATGCCCCAGAGAAATGTGCCCCTTGCTGCCGCTGTATTTGATGGCCGTCAGCACCGCAAACTCGTTTTCCACATTCCTCGGTCTTATATCGTGCCCCGCAGCCGCCAGCTCGTCGTACGGCGCAGGTCCGTACATCGTGTGCCCCGAGCTGACAACTTTGTACGAAATTGTGTTATCAATGCTCCACTGTTGCTGCTTGTGACCGATATCGTAATTCAGTTTCAGAGCAGCTACTTCAGAGCTATCGCCCTCAGCCACTGAGTGCGATATCACGAGACCGCGCCCGACGTAGTTGCTGTCATACCCGGTCGTGAGCGAACCGGACAGTCTCTTGGCGGAGATGCCGGGAAGCTTTGCGAATTCAGCCGGAGACAGCTTCTCTGCCGCCACGACCGACGGCACCAAGAGTGCCAGCGTTGTAAGTAATGCGAATCTTAGTTTCATAAGGATATGTTCATCGTCTAGGGTCGACAGCAGGAGATGTTCCATGCGATAGGACGCACACCCGTTGCACAAATACCCGAGCGGATTGTAGCAGGTTCTCCCTGCCATGTCAACTAAAAATCCGAGTGCGTTTTATTTTGGTCCACACCTGTCCCAAGAAAATTTTCGAAAAAATGCCGCGAGGCTAATTTCCATG
>CAYRJI010000080.1:0-8976 GCA_964424645.1 uncultured Akkermansia sp.
CCGCGCCGCTTCTTGGTCATCCCAGAAGTCCGGTGCACTCATTCGCTGTTCCAAATGATTGACCTGCTCCTCTATGTGGGCGAGGTCAAAGATAGCTCCCGAGCTCGGATAACCGACTGCGCAAAGCAGCCGTGTCGAGCGCCGAGAGATCTGCTTGCGTTTCGGACGTTTCCATACTGCACCCGCAGTGTACAGGACATCCCCCACCTTGTCAACGTAAATTGTCCGTCTGCCCGGAGGAAGCCTAAGGTGCCCCCGATAGACTAAAAGCTTGGCGTGAAACCACGACTTTGTCGCAGGGAAACGGGGGGATGAACAAGGACGAGGTACGAAAGGTGTCTTGTTTTCTCAGGACAAGTTCGCTTCTTGGGGGAAGAATTTCGTCAATTCTTCCAGTAGGGCAGAGCGTCGTCTGTACGTGATGCGGATGAACGAGAGGAGGTCATTTGCCAATGGTGCTGCTCCCGGGAGCTGCGAAAATTGGAAAAAGCGTTCTACAAACTTGGAGTAATTCCCGCGTGGGGCTGCAAACAGCAACTCGTCTTTGAAAATATCCACGCAAATCTTGAGGAGTTGTGAGTGGTATTTTTTGGGCAAACAAGGCAGGTAGGTCATGATGAGGGAGAGACGGTGCCGACTGACCCGAGTAATAAGCTTGAAAAGCGGGTTGAATTCCTTTTCTTCCTTGTAGATGGCAGCCAAGTATTCGTATCTCTTGGTTCTATCGAGTTTATCGACGAGCCGCTCAAAGCACCATATCCATTCGGTCGCCGGTACGATCGCTTTGAGCTTGCGATAGTCCTCCAAATCTTCCTTCCCGTGAACGGCGAGTCTGTAATGCGTGTCAATAATCGCCGCTTTGTCTTTCATCAGCTCCACAACGCGAAGTTTGTCCCGCAATGTCTGCGTCTTCTCCCCATTCACGCGGATGCTCTCCACGGCAAGCGTCAGGGCATCGCTCAAACGACCGAGTTCACAAAGTCGCTGTAGTTCATCCTCCACAAATTGCAAGTACTTCGCATTCTCCCACACGGTAGTCTCCATTTCTTCCAGACGCCCAAGCTGTTTGCACAACTTGATCTTGTGCGCAACGATGTTTTGCCTCCGCTCCTCCTCATTGTACCGTTTTTCTATCTCTCCGTATGCGTCCTCCGGTGGCAAAACCGCGACCATGAGGTCGACGTAGGCTCTGTCCAAGCAATCATGTACCCACCCGCTATCATCTGAACAATCTTTGCTTGCGTCGCGATACGCATCGAGCATGCGATGCTTATCTGCATCAGGCACAGCGGGACTTTGCGCCCACTCTCTGAGCAACTCAACACAACTCGCAAGCGCACCTTCGACTAGTGTGGCGTCTTCCTCGGCATATATTTTGTCATTCCACCTCCCACATACCTGACGAAAAAACTCTAGGATCGGTTCTACCACCACGGATGAGTGTCCCCGATTAAGCTGCTCGCGCAATTCATCGAGCACATCCTTGAACTCTTGCACGACAAATGCCCAGTCGCAGTCTTCTTCGTCGTACCACGGGTTACTCTTACTCTCCGTAAGCTCGCTGCCGAACAAACTACGCACCCTCGCAACGAGAAAGTCAGATGTCGGTTTCTTCATCCCATATTGCTTGTACAGCCAACTGCTTAACTCTCTCTGAAAAGGTACATTTTGGGCGGCTTGCTCCTCGACAAACTCTCGCAATTCCTCCACGGTCGCCTTCTTCAAAAGCTCCTTCTGCACAGCTTGATCCCCTTTCTTCATACCGCCATTCTAGCACTATCCCCACCTAAACGCAATCACAAAGGCAAACCCACATCTGCCCCAACCACACCCGTCCCAATAAAATTTTCGAGAAACACTGCCATGCCAATCCCCATGCGGGTTACAAACGCTCCGCGTACTAAGGGGGGTTCAACCTCACGGGTGCATGAATTTAGTTCCCGCACGTCGTTTCTGCTTTGCCTTCTCACGCCATGCCCGCGCAACTCCGTTGCGCCTAACTCCTTCACTTCGTACTTCGTACTTCGCACCTCGTACTTGGTCACCCCCGCGTCTTCCTGCCCCAAAGTCATCGCCCACCACGAAGCTCGTATTTTTCTTGGGACGGCTGTGGGATGCGGTGGGCGATTGTGGATTTTGGCTTGTCAAGCGGGGTGTGTGCTGATACAATGCGAGGAGCATGAAGCCTCTCACCAAACTGGAGGAGCAACCGGCTGCCGCAGATGGGCACGCTTGGGAGTTGTGGAGCCGGGATGGGGAGCTGCGTCTCATGCAGGATGGGGCTGCAGTCGACAGTACGCGCGGGTGCGCAAGTGTGGAGGAGATGGCGCGTTTGGCTGTTTCTCCCATATCGCGGGCAAACCAACCGTGCGTGCTCGTGGTCGGTTTGGGTCTGGGTATAGTTGCATCC
Organism: uncultured Akkermansia sp.; assembly: GCA_964424645.1. Taxonomy (GTDB): domain Bacteria; phylum Verrucomicrobiota; class Verrucomicrobiia; order Verrucomicrobiales; family Akkermansiaceae; genus Akkermansia. Next base: position 2,411 of record CAYRJI010000080.1, read on the forward strand.
GCCGCAGCGAATGCTCTGCCGAGAAGCAAGGCTCGCTTCATCATCGCCGAGCCGGTGCCGGAGCTGCCTGTGTGGGTACGTGAGCACTCCCCCTATGCGAAGGTGCTGGACGACCCTCGGGTTTCCGTTGAGCAGGTAGACGCAGCAGCTCTGTGCCGCAATCGCGTCGGCTCCTTGCATGCCATTTTGATGCGCTGGACTCATGCCCCCTGCTTCCTAAGTGTGGGAGATGCATCCGCATTCTTTCAGGCTCTCAAGGGCGGAAGCTTGCTGGCTGTTTTGCTGGCACGTCCCGACAAGCGTTCGGAATATACGCTAAAACGTGCCGGTTTCGAAGTTTCGACGTGTCCTCTGCCCATCTCTGCGAAGGGGAAAGCGTCGAGTGTGCATACCCTCGTGCTGGCTAGGCGCGGGCGTTTTATCCCATTTGCTGAACGATAGATACACGATATGATATTTCTACCGAACGGACGACGCCGAACACCGGAGGATGAAGACCTGCTCCGACAGCAGCAGAGTCGGGGGCTCGGGCACATGTTGAGCATCTGTGGGCTGATCTTCTTGGCTCTCGAAGCGTTTCTGGGTACCATGCTGGTGCTTCCGGCTTGGCTCGAACTGCAAACCCTTCGACAACAACGCGAATTGGCTATTGTGAAACTCGATAATGCCCGGGAGGAGGAAGAAGAAGCTCACGACCGCTTTATATGGATGATGGACCCGGAGTATTTCGAGCAAGTTGCCCGCGACCGCGCCAACCAAGCAAAAGAGGGCGAAATCGTCATCCGGCGTCCCTCCTCTGTGAACCGTCTTCCTGCTCCTCCGGCAACACCGGAGAACGGTCGCATGGGTACGCGCTAGTGCTTCCCGTACCGTCTGTGGCGTCCGGCGAAGTCTGCCAATGCCTGCTCGAAGTCCTCTTCGGCAAAGTCCGGCCAATAAGTGGGAGTAACCCAAATTTCTGCGTAACTCATTTGCCAGAGCAGAAAGTTCGAAAGTCGCATCTCTCCGGAGGTGCGGATGAGTAGGTCGGGGTCCGGCATCCCTGCCGTGTACAAATGTTTCGCCAGAAGATCCGGTGTGATGTCTGACGTCGTAATTTCTCCTGCTGCCAGCCGTTCTGCGACGCACCGCGCTGCCATGCATATCTCCTGTCGCGAACCATAGGAAAGTGCCAGTGTGAGATTGAGTGATTGGTGGGTAGCTGTTTCCTGCACACACTCAGTCAGTAAACGGAGGCACCGGGAGGGCAGCATCTCTAGCTCCCCGATCGCCCGCAAACGAACATCCTTCTCGCTCATCATCGCTCGGTGCTTTTTGAGAAAGCGGTAAAGCATCTCCATGAGCCCTTTCACCTCCGCCGCAGGTCTCCCCCAATTTTCCGTCGAAAAGGCGTACAGGGTAAGCCAAGGAATGCGGCGATCTATGCACATTTGCACCACACGCTGCACCGCTTCACACCCTTTCTCGTGCCCGCGTATGCGGGGTAATCCATGCTGCCGCGCCCAGCGTCCGTTGCCGTCCATGATGATGGCTATATGCCGGGGTACTTGCGCGGGCGGTGCAGTCATGAGGGCAATTCTCTCAGTTGAGCTCAAATTCACCGAACTCGCGGAGGATTTCCTCTACGCGCGCCACATCTTCCGGAGAATCTACACCTGCCGTCGTCTTCCTCCCGCAGTAATCCGCATCTACCACACGCACACGTAACCCATTGTACAGGAATCGCATTTGCTCAAGCCCCTCAATGTATGAAGGTTCGTACGGTGACTCCGGCATGGTACACACAGCTTGCAGAGCCCGCGCGGTGTACGCATAAAGCCCTACGTGGCGTCGCACCGGACTCTGCGGCATCTGCTCACGTGCTTTTTCCGGCTTGCGTACGGCAGGTATAATATTCTTGGAAAACGCCAGTGCGTAACCGGCACGGTCGACCAACACAGTTGTTCCGCTGTACGGCGTGCTTTTCTTGGTCTCCGTCAACCGGTCATACTCCTCCCAACTTAACCGTATACACGGTGTGTAGACATCTGCTTTCTCGCAACGGCATGTATCGATGAGCTGCTGAATGACCCATGGCGGACACAGGGGATTATCGCCCTGCATGTTCACCACGATATCCGGCTTTTGCGTATACTGCATCATCACTTCCCGGCATCTCTCAGTGCCGCTCCGACATGTGTCTGACGTCATCACCGCCGCTATATCGTACGACCGGCAGAATGAAAGGATGCGCTCATCATCCGTCGCTACAACATACTCACTCCCGGGATTACGACGACTCACCGCCGCCGCAATGTCTGCCACGCGTCTTATCATCTCCACCCCGGCAATTTTCACCAAAGGCTTACCCGGTAGCCGTGTGGATGCATAGCGTGCCGGTATGACGAATAGTATTTGAGCTGCCATAAAAGAATCACGACTTCCGTTGCCGCCTGTCTCATTCTATCCCTTTTCCCTGCTGCGTCAAGTGCATTTTCTCCCATCAACCACCCCATCACCTCAGCCGTCCCAAGAAAAATACGAGCTTCGTGGTGGGCGATGGCTTTGCGGCGGGAAGACGCGGGGGAATGGAAGTACGTGGTACGAAGTACGAAGTACGAAGTAGCAGAGCTGTGGCGGGAGGTACGGGATGATGCCGGGAGTGTGTGTGTGGCGATGGTGAGTGTGGGCAGAGGAGTGATGCGGTGCGTGAGAGGCGGGGAATGGCGGGCGTGATAAGTAATGGATGCGTGCAGGAAAAACGTGTGTGATGCCACACCCGTCCCAATAGAATTCTCGAAAAACGCCGCGATGCTAATCCCCATGCGGGTTATAGACGCTCTGCGTACTAAGGGGGCTTCAATCTCACGGCTGCGTAGATTTGGTCTCCACGCATCGTTTCCGCTTTGCCTCCTTCCATCTCTCCCGCGCATCTCCGTCGCGCCTAACTCCTTCACTTCGCACTTCCCTTTCGCTTTCCATCGCCCACGCCTCTCTCTCCCGCTCTGCCCTACCTTTCCGCCACACACGCACCTCCCCACCATCCCCTCCTCCTCACCACCTACCACACGCCACAGCTTTGCCACTTCGTACTTCGTACTTCGTACCTCGTACTTCCATAAGTCACGTTTTTTCTCGGGGCAGCTGCGTTGTCGCCTGTGCCGGTAGAATGCCCGCGCTCAGGTGAATGAGCAGTCGCGTCCCGGCAGGTGCATCCGCCGCACGCCGCAGCAGGGTTCCATCTTCACGTCTCACCCAGGCAAACCCCCGTCGCAGCGCATTTTGGGGTGATGCGGCAACCATCTTCCCCTCGCGTTCCCCCAGCTCCGACTTATATTTCTCCAGCTTTGCCCGCGCACTGATCCGGAGAGCACGCTCGACCGCCTGCAGTCTCAGCTCAGCGCGTGTAACCTCCGTCCGCAGCCGCGCGGGTTGCAGGCGTGCCGCACAGACCTCCACGCGCTGAGCGTACTCCCGCAATTTCCTGTGACAGCACGCTGTGAGCTCATCCTCCGCCATATCCAAGCGTTGGGCGTACGGTGCCAAGAGTTCCAAGGGGCGGTTCAGCTTACTCCGCTCCACCGCCAAGAGCCGCAGCTGTGCTTTTTCTGCGGCGCGGACAAGTTGTTTGCGCAGGGTGAGGGCGTAGTTGTCGAGGGTCGCCCCGAGGGTAGCGGCGTCCGGAGTCGTCATCTCAATGGCTGCCGTAGGCGTCGGCGCACGCAAGTCTGCCGTGAAGTCGGCGATGGTGAAGTCCGTCTCGTGTCCCACCGCTGAAACCACCGGCACCCGGCTTGCCGCAATAGCCCGCGCCAACACCTCTTCGTTGAAACACCACAGGTCTTCCAACGAGCCCCCTCCCCGCGCCAAAATGATGAAGTCCACCTCCGGCAACCCGTAGCGCACCGGGTCACTCCACATCCTGACGGCAGCTGCCAGCCCGCGCTCTGCCCCCTTCCCCTGCACCTGCACGGGCAGCAGATACGCCCGCACCCACGGTGCCCTCTGCGTGAGCCGATGCCGCATATCCTGTATGACCGCCCCGGTGGGAGATGTGATCAGCCCGATACTCACCGGATAGCGCGGCAAAGCGCGTTTCCTCTCCTGTGCAAAGAGCCCCTCGGCTTCGAGGCGTCGCTTCATCTCTTCGAACTGCTGCTGCAGCGTCCCCACCCCGACCTCTCTCACCCTTTCTACTGTAAATTGCAGACTTCCGCGTGTTTCCCACACCGTCGCCCGCCCCGTAAGCTCCACGCGCAACCCCTCCCGCAGTCGCACGCGACTCGCCATCGCCTGAAAACGATAGAACACGCAGGCAAGCTGTGCCTTCTCATCCTTGAGCGTAAAATAGATATGCCCGCTGCCGGACACCTTGCACGAGCCCACCTCCCCGACCACACGAACCGCACCGACTTCCCGCTCCACAGCCCCCCTGAGCTGCGCCAACAGCTGCGTCACACTCCACACTTCGTCTTCTTTCATGCCTTCGGGTAGTATCGTGAATTGGGGTCCCGCCATGTGGGGTCGTACCCCTTGGCGTACGAAAAGAGTTCACGGTGCAGGTACGCATAAAGCTGCTCTCCCTCCGGCAGCTCCGCCCGCCGTGCAACTGCGGTATTCAGCACGCGCACCACTTTCTGCATCATCCTGAGTGTGAGCCGCCGCCCACCGCGTGCGCGTTGCACTTGTTTGTGGGTGAGCTGCTCTTTCTCTCCCCCCGCTTCCACGAGATCGTGATTGTCCAAGTGCCATGCCCTCATCACGGCGTCCAGCCTCTGTACCCCGAATTCCCGCCCCTCCGTGTGCTCCCCATTCATCTCCTCAAAATCCCGGTATATGCCTCACCTTAAATCCCACACACTTCCGCGATGTCGTGTACCAACGCGGTCCCACCCCCCGCCCGCTCCCACTCGTGTCAAACCTCGCCCCTGCCAGCATCATAAATACATGCCCACTCTTCGCATACACGGTCAGCCATTTTCCATACCCCGGACGCCCCCACCGCAAAAAATCCCCCGATACGGGATGTGCCCCTCTCTTGAGCATCCCCGCCTCCCGTAACACAAATGCCACCGACCCCGAACAGTCATACCCTACATCGTGGTGCTTCCCATGCCCTCCTCCTCGCATGTACGGTCTGCCTACTATCTTGTTCGCCGCCGCTATCGCCCGCTTGATCCGCGCCGGTGCCGCCTTCGGTGCCGATGCCCTCCCATTCACCAACCGTACCGTGTACCCCTCGCGGTACACGTACTTGGGTGTATACAATGCCGCCTCTTCCTGCCCTTGCTGCTGTTGCTGCTGACAACTCGCCACCAACAAAAGAAAGAGGAGCACGATGTACGCTTTCAGTCGCTTCATCCCCCCCATCCTATCATATCCCCCTTCCCCATGCAAGCATGAAGCCAATAAGAAGTGCGAAGCAACTCATCTGTCCCAATAAAATTCTCAAAAAACGCCGCCATGCTAATCCCCATGCGGGTTTCAGTTGCCCAACAGGAAGTACGAGGTACGAAGTGGCACCACTGTTCATCACAAATGACACGTCCGGTTACAGCCGTGGATTCCCAACACCTGCATCACACACGTTCTTCCTGCACGAGGCGTGAGTGTATCGGGACAGACGTGGTTTCGTTGCGCTCAAGCCAACGAAGAAGCCGTGCCGGTACTCCGCCCACGATGCTATTCGGTGCCACGTCTTTCGTGACAACCGCCCCTGCGGCAACAACCGCATTCTCCCCAACTGTCACCCCCGCAAGTATGGTCACTCGTGCCCCGAGCCAAGCCCCTTTGCAGATGTGTATGGGCGCGTGGTCCAAGTTCTGCCGCCTCTCAGGTTCCAAATGGTGGTTGAGCGTTGCCAGTATCACACTGTGTCCGATGAGACAATCATCTCCGATGTATATGCCGCCCTGATCCTGAAACTGGCAGCAGGAATTGATGAAAACGCGCTTGCCGATGTGCGTGTTCCGCCCGAAGTCCGTGTAAAAGGGCGGGAAAAGTGTAAAGGTCTCATCGACCGCCTGTTCGGTGAGCCGGGCAAAAAGTTCCCTTATCTCGCTCGGACTATGGTAGCTGTTGTTGAGCTCGCTCTGTACCCGACGACTTACGTCGCTTTGCGCACGCATGAAGGTGATCATCTCCTCCCCCTCCAAGGCTTCCCCGGCGGCTATCTTTTGTCGAAATATCTCAAGTGTCATCATGTCACCGGTTTATAAACCATGTCCGCATGAAATGTCAACCCTTTCTCCACAACTAACCCATAGCCCACCGCACCTGTCCCAATAAAATTTTCGAAAAACGCTGCGATGCTAATCCTCATGCGGGTTACAGACGCTCTGCGTACCAAGGGGGCTTCGTCCTCACGGGTGCTTTGATTTATTCCCCTCGCATCGTTCTGGCTTTGCTTCTTTCACCTCCCTCTGCGCAACTCCGTTGCGCCTAACTCCTTCACTTCGTACTTCGTACTTCGTACCTCGTACTTGAGAAAGGGAAGTACACACAACCCGCGCCAAGCTGCGGCTCCACGCAGGCAGCCCCCTGCGGCTTCGCCGCTTCGTACTCGTGGTGGAAGCGAAATCGGGCTA
>CAYRJI010000081.1:0-8506 GCA_964424645.1 uncultured Akkermansia sp.
GGGGGCTGAAGAGTTGGCGACCTTACCGCTCGGTCTTCGATTTTCGGGCGGTGGTGAGTCGCTTCATCACGTTGCTGACCGGGGTACAGGATTCTGGGGTGGAGTGGAAGGGGTTCTTCTCCTGCGTATTTAAGCGACACACGTGGGCAGACGTCAAAGAGGTTTTCTGTGCCACCACGCAGCCGGGCGGGTTACCTATGGATGAAGTCAATATCAGTGCCCCGAAGCCGTGGCTCTACTCGCGCGTGCTGCTGCTGGGCATCATTCTCGTGATATTGGCATTTCTGAGCGTGACGTGTGTCGGACCATATATGGTGCTCATCGTGATGCCATTGGCTGCCGTCGTATCGCCGCTCGCGGTCCTGGTCATGGCGTACGAACTCAACACGCGACGCGACCTGTCGACGATGGCCATTGTACGAGCTCTCCTCGGTGTATTTATCCTGACCATCCCTCTGGCAATTTCCCTGAACGAATACGTGCACATAGAACTAGGAGCCATGTGGAAAGCCGGGTTCACGGAGGAGCCAGCGAAGTTGCTCACTGTGCTCGTGTTAGCCGGAATAATGCGTATACGCATGAATCGTGTAATGCGAGCCATCTTGCTCGGCTGCGCCGTGGGTTTCGCCTTCGGCTTCCTCGAAACATGGCAATACCTAGCCGATGCCTTGCAGACAGGCGGGTTGACGGGTATGGTAATGAATGCACTGGTCAGGGGCATCGTCTCTACTCCGGGGCACGCGATATGGACCGGTATCACGGCCGGTGCCTTCTCTCTCGCTCAAGTTCAGTGGGAACGAATTCATGGGCGTGTCCCCACCGGCATGTTCCTCTGGCGAAATCTTCTCTCCGGGAGATTCTGGCGAATCGCGTGGATTGCCGTCGCCTGTCATGCTCTCCATAATTCGATTCCTTACGTGTCGGATCCCATCGTTTATTTTGTCGGGTGCTGTGTATTGTGGCGATTGGTGCGTGTGGGATACGTGCAGATGTATTATGACCGGCGAGCGAGCGGGGTAGGCACGCAGCCGCGATTCAGCAAAGAAACCTACCTTGAGCCCCTACTGCGGGCTCTCTCTCTCCGATTTTCGGGGTGCATGAGTCGGTGTTGTTATTGGTGTTTACTGCTCGGTATAGCGTGTGGCATTGCGGGCTTATCCTCCCTGCTTGCTTTCGGTGGAACACAGGGTGCTTTCTCTTCCTTTTTGGCGACGGAGCTGATTGCATTGTGTATCTGGACGGTGCCCATGCTTTGGTCGATGATGGTGAGACGGTTACATGACGTCGGGCGCAGTGGTTGGCATTCTCTCTATCTCTTCCCGTTCAGCATGACTCTTTGTTCTATTCCGTACCTCATCCTCGGATTGCCGCGAGGAAAACCGGACTCCCCGTATGCGGGGGCACAGGATACCCCTCTGCCGCACGCGCCGGTGGATGTCTCGGAGACCGACCCCGTCGAGCGTCTGAGCTACGCGAAGGTACCGACCGGTATGATGCCCTGCACATCCTGCTGCGTGCCGGATGGTGAGGAAAACTGGATGCACTGCCCCACCTGCGGCGGTACCCACTGCCTGCCCCTGATAGCACAGCCTCAGAACCTTCCGGTGGTGCATATTTCACTGCCATGGACATCGTGGAAACCTTCATTGACCGGTCGTGTCGCACGCAAGACCTACTGGGGCATGGCATTCGTCCTAACGTTGATAGCAGCATCTCCCTTGCTGATTGAGTACGGTGTGAGCGGGAAAATAGGTAGTGAAGAGCTTATAATACTCGCCGTGCTGTTGGGACTTTTTTCCCATCTCGTATGGGGAACCGGTCTTACCGTCCGGCGTCTGCATGATGTGGGTTGCAGTGGCTTGTGGGCTTTCTTCCTCGTTCCGGGTAACCTCGTATTATTCCTTCCCGGCATCATTCTCGGTCTCGTCGATAGTCAGCCGGGCACGAACCAATGGGGTGCCAATTTGAAGGCATAAACACCCGGAATACGCCGACAAATTCATCTGTTGCACGCACGGTGTACTGCTTTCTGCGCCGAATTCTATTTTAGAAAAATCTCCTTTCGGTGTATTTTCTAAAATAGGAAATGGGGTTGTTGCGCCGATATGCCGTGTGTCAGAAGGGCAGGGGGAAGGGCGGATTGGGGGGAGGGAGGAGGAAATCGAAGAGTGAGAGGGTGAGGATGCCATCGTCATCGCGGTAGGGGGTGATGTCATCGTGGACGATGAGTACCTTAGCGAAGGAGTCACGTATGTGGAGGAGAGAACGTTTCTCTTGTGCCGTTTTTTGGGCATCCGGCAGAGACCATGCCGACTGTACGTAACAGCGATCACTACCGCGATTGATGACGAAGTCTACCTCTAACGGACTTTGAGAAGATGCCGTGCGTACTTCCCCGATATCTACGGTGAACCCGCGTAAAATCAACTCGTTATAAATGAGATTTTCCATTGCATGCGGGGGTTCTTGTTGCCGGAAGCCGAGGCGAGCGTTGCGCAAACCCAAGTCCGCAAAGTATAATTTGAAGGGCGTGCTGATGTAGCGTTTGCCGCGCACATCGTAACGGTGGGCGCGGTGCACGAGAAAAGCCTCCTGCAGCAAAGAGATGTAGCGGTGAATGGTGGGGGCTGACAGAGAAAGATTTTTGATGCTCGCAAAGCAGCGTTGCAGTTTGCTCGGGTTGGTGAGACCGCCTATTCCGGACGCGATCAGGTTGACGATCTCCTCCAACTCGGCACTATTGCGAAGGGCGTGGCGTTCAATGATATCCTTGAGGTACGTCTCGGTAAATAAGTTTTCGAGATAGTGCTGTTTTTGTTGCTCGGACGCGCAGTGAAGCGTATACGGCATGCCGCCGTAGGAAAGGTAATCGCGCAGAGCTTCCGATTTGGGTACCTTACGCCCGGAGAGATATTCCGCGAAACTCAGCGGGTGAACGCGAACCTCATCCCCACGCCCGCGAAACTCTGTCACAACGTCTGTGGTGAGGAAGCGCGAATTACTGCCGGTCACATAGATGTCTAGGTTGGGTAACCGCATCAATCCATTCATGACCCTTTCAAATTGGGGCAATTCCTGCACTTCATCCACTAGGAGGTAATGCATACCCTTGCCCCGCATGCGGCGCACCACATGGTCATAAAATGCACGTGGTTGCAGGAGCTCTACGCCCAATATATCATCTAGGGCAATGGAGATGATGCGCCTTTCCGGAACTCCGTTTTTCAGCAGATACCGCTTAAATAAAGTGTTCAGCAAATAGGACTTCCCACACCGTCGCAAGCCGCTGATGATCTTAATTTGACCGTTTTCTCGGCGATCGAGCAACTCCTTCAGATACCTGTCACGTGGTATTTCTATTTTCAAAATCTCTCCTCCTGTATACCTTTCTAAAATAGGACAACGCCGCATCTCTGTCAATTCTATTTTAGAAAAATCTCCTCTCGGTGTATTTTCTAAAATAGGAAATAGGACTGCTCAAGTGAAAATAAAGCGGGAAGGGAAGCCACTAGGCGGGACTGTGGTCCGGGGATAGGTCGATGGCATCGGAACAGCGGACAAAGAAACCGCCGCCGAGAAGTCGTGCGGGGTCGGACGGGTCATAAAAGGCGCAGATTTGACCGGGGGAAAGAGCCCGCACGGGGCGGTCAAAGGTGAGTTGTACGGTGGTGCCATCGATGAAACGCAGGGAAGCCGGTTCGGCGGGGGCACGGTAGCGGGGCTGAGCGAGGACGCGCTCCGGCAGGGGGTGCCGGGTATTGGTGATACTGCCGACAGTAGCGGTGCGGGTGTAGAGACCGGGTGAGTCCGGGCACTCGAAGTCGAGGATCAGCCGGTTGTTGGGAATATCCTTACCGACCACGACGTAAGCCACACCCTCGCGCGGGGAGGCAACGTGGTGTCCCTTACGCTGTCCGATGGTGAAGAGATGCAGCCCGAGGTGGCGTCCGAGAACGCGCCCCGAGGGGTCGACGATGTCCCCGGGGTTGTCGGGGATGTAATGGCGCAGGAAGTCACTCATTTTCACCTGCCCGATAAAACAAATACCCTGTGAATCTTTCTTGGAGGCAACAGGTAAGGAAAACTCGTGAGCCAGCTGCCGGACGCGTGGCTTGGTGAGGGCACCGATGGGGAAAATGGCATGTTCGACCTGTTCCGGACGCATGAGCGACAGGAAATAGGACTGGTCCTTGTTCGGATCATCACCGCGCAGGATGAAGTTCTCGCCGCTTGCGGTGTCTTCCCGTTTGGCATAATGACCGGTCGCCACTCCCGTAAAGCCTTGCTCCAGAGCATAATCCAGCAACACGCCAAACTTAATTTCTCGATTGCAGAGGACATCCGGGTTGGGGGTGGACCCGGCGCGGTAACCTTCCAGCAGGTAATTCACGATGCGGGTTCGGTATTGCTCGATGAGGTCTACCACGCGCAGCTCGATACCCAACACACGGCAAACGGCACGTGCGTCCTCAATATCCTGCTCCCACGGACATTCACCGGGTATGCCCTCCTCGTTGGTCCAATTTTTCATGTAGGCACCCACCACCTCGTGACCCTGCTGCACGAGCAAAGCCGTTGCCACAGCACTGTCCACACCGCCGCTCACCGCTGAGAGGATGCGAGCCATAGCGAATTATGCGGGGGAGAGGGTTCGAAGAAGCTCCCGCGCGGCACGTGCCCGGTCTGCCTGCTGCAGGAGCCAAGAGACCACCACCACCCGCTGCGCCCCGGCAGCGAGCACCCGCGGCAGCGTCGCTTCATTGATTCCGCCGATGCAGAAAACCGGCATCTCTCCGGCAAGTTGCTGCGCCCGCGCTATACCCCGTAAGCCAATTGCCGGACGCCCGGGTTTGGTGGCTGTGGGGAACAGCGGTCCGTAGCCGATGTAGTCTGCCCCTTCATCGCGGGCACGTCGCACTTGCTCGAGACTATGGGTGGAACGACCGATGAGCATACGAGGTCCGACAATGCGGCGTACGTCCGCAAGAGTGTCGGCATCCTGCCCCACATGGACGGCGTCCGCCCCCGCGTGCGCCGCCAACTCCGGATAATCATTGAGCACGAACAACGCACCCTTTTCGCGGCAAAGCGCACACATTTCTCGTGCGAGAGGAGCCACCTCCTCTCGCGTCAAGCTCTTTGCCCGGAGCTGCAGAATGCGCACGCCGCCCTCGATGAGTTCACTCGCGCAACTTACCACATCGGTAGGGCGCACATACCCGATGTCCACAATGCCATACAAGCGCGCGTTGAGCAGCCGCGTATCCATACGTTCAATGTACCATGCAAGCCGGAAAATAGCAAGACCCACGGAAATCCAAACCTGTCCTAGGAAAAATATGAGCTTCGCGGTGGGCGGTGACCTTGAGGCAGGAAGACAGGGGGGAGATCAAGTACGAGGTACGAAGTACGAAGTACGAAGTAGCAAAGTCGGGGAGTGGCGGTCAATGCGGTGATTCCGCCGCGCAGGGGGCTATTTTTTGTAGAAGGGTGACTTCTGAAAGGCAGCACGCATGGCTTCCACCTCTGCGGGGAACTGTGCGTTAATTGCCTCAATTCCTGCTACAGTTTCACAGTAAGACAGAATGCCCCAGCGTTTCTGCCTTGTCCCTTCGACAGCTGTTGTGGACACAATTTTGTCGCTCGGATCGTAGTACATACATTTTCCGTAGGTACCTGTGCCTACTCCTTGATGAGAAACCTTGATCCCACTTTCGAGGGTACCCTTTTGCAAGCTGTACGGGACTTGCGCGTTGGGCATAAAGAGTAATTTATTGTTCTCGGCAAGCCACGACTGTCTCAACTCGGGGGACATGCTCGTGAGTATATATTTGCTCGTCTGCACGGCTAGTTGCCGGATTTCCTCCTTGTATGGAGCCGTGAGCAGGTCATAGCCCACTAGACGGGCGGCATTTGTAGCGGCTGTCCACCCGGGCGAATCCTTGCCGGGCACCTCCGACAACTTGCGTACTTTCCCTTGTGCATCCACGTACACAGCATTCGCATTGGCTGTGCGCTCGGATTGATACGCAGGTGCTCCGTCTTCCGTGAAACAGAAGCCCATTCCCTCCGCCAGCCATGCACATCGCTGCTCTGTCGTCATCTCTCCGAGTGCGGTCTGTCCCTGTGCCAGCAGTTTGTCTTGCGGCGTGTCTGCTCCCTTCCGCGTGGTATGACCCAAGGCTGTTTGGCTTGACGGAACACCCTCCTCCTCGGTGGTACCATCTATGTTATCGGACGCAGTATCATCGACTTTTGTTTCCACATCCCCGGACGGTATCAGATTTACCGTTTCCTCCTTACCTAAAATTTGCGCACAGAGATTCACCAGTATAAGCGTTTGCAGGCAGTTCGTGGAGTACGTCTCGACAACACGATAAGGAATACTCTGTCCCTTTGAATCCTTAAAATAAGTCTTTTGGTGATCTACCGCATCCATCGGCACCTTCCACGTGCGATCAAAGGTTTGGGCAGTACTTACCCCCTCCGCGATCTCTGCCGGTGAACCATCGAGTTTGAGGAGCTTACGGGAAAGTCGTGCACGCAACAGATCGCGCAGTATGGGTGGCATTTCTTTGAACCGCTCCTTTGCCACTGCTCTCGCCATCTGCTCGATGGGTTGCCGATAATACTCCAGTATCGCCTCGTGGGGTACCTGCTGCAAAAGCCCCGGTGTCTCGCCGACAAATTCCTGCCCGCTGTGCTTTGATCCGTCCGGCAGAATAATAGTCGTTGTTGGATTCAGGTATCCACCTGCGCATCCCGCATCCCTGTGGTCCAGATAACACAAACCCATAGCCAGAGCAATCCGCGCGAGTCGTTTTTCTTTCGGTAGGGAGCTCATTGCTTCGTCCGCTGCAACCAACAGCGCATCGTTTTTCGCCTTCGCTTCGTCCTTCACCTTCGATGCTCGCCCTTTGAAGTGCTTGCGCATCGCCTCCACCTCCTCAGGGAAGAGTGCCAGTATGTCTTTTGAACCCACCAAATTCTCGCACCGCCAGACCACTTGCCTCCATCGCCAATCCTTGTTGTCGGCAGACAAAAGTGCGCGGATATCGTGTTCTCTACCCTCCGGGTCCACAAACATATAGTCCCGCCCCTCCCAAGTGGGTGCTTTAACATTTATCCCATTCTCCATTTTCCATGGAGTATCTCGCTCACGATTATATGCCTCTTTGTCATTGTAGAGCATATCCCCCATGGATGCAAGAATCATCCAACGTCGTTCCTTGGGCATGTTCTCAAGCAGGTATTTTGCCGTGCTGCATGCCGCTTTCTGAACCTCCTTCTTGAAGGGAACCAAGGAAGCCTCGGCTTTAAATTGCTTTGTCGCATCGTAACACATGCCCCATCTCGCTCGTGCGGCATTCACCGCATCCCAAAAGAGCACAACCTTCCCTCCCCTTCCCACGAAGCACGCCTTTCCTTTATTCGTTGTACCGAGATAACCATCAAATAAACGCGACGCCTGAGAATAATCTTTGCAGAAGAACAGACCAAGCTGCTCACAGATAAAGGCTTCACGCGTAAGGGGCGGCATTCGCTTCAACTCAGTCCACAACTTTGTCAGTGCTTTCCTCTGCTCGCCGGTTATGTCGGAGATATCCACCGGCTTATACGCCGCCTGTACTCCGGTGGAAAGCAGCAACACAGCCACGACAGCGTACACCACCCACGCAAATAACCTCACCGGGCACTCACAATGAGCATTTTTTTCGGGGGTGGGTGGGGCAACAAATTGATTGTCATGCATTTGCATCGCACCTATATCTTTACGCCAACATTGTAGCAAAACTGTCCGCCCATGTCAACCCCCAATAGGAAGTACGAGCTACGAAGCACACCTGTCACAAGAAAATTTTCGAGAATCGCCGCCATGCTAATCCCCATGCGGGGTATAGACGCCCCGCGTGCGAAGGGGGCTTCAACCTCACGGCTGCGTAGATTTGGTTTCCACGCATCGTTTCCGCTTCGCTTCTTCCACACCCCCTTCGCGCAACCCTCACAGAGGGAGGTGTGTTTGATGGTGGGGTATCGGTTTAATCCTATGGAAGATGATTTGAGGGTCCATTGCACCCCGGCTCCGCGCTGCCGCCGCTGCCGCCGTTATCGCTCGGGTTAGAATTAGACTCCCCTCCTCCGAGACTGGGGGTGGGACCCTGAACCGGCGGGACACGAACACCATCGGGAGCTACATCCGCCGAGGGCTTGTTGGCATTCGGGGTCACTAGAACGCCGCCGGGAGACACTTCCGCAGAGGGTCTGTTGGCGTTCGGTGTCACCTGCACGCCGCTCGGTGCCACTCCCGCAGAGGGTTTGTTGGCATTCGGTGTCACCTGCACGCCGCTCGGGGCTACTCCCGCCGAGGGTTTGTTGGCATTCGGTGTCACCTGCACGCCGTGCGGGGCAACTCCCGCAGAGGGTCTGTTGGCATTCGGGGTTACCTGCACACCGTGCGGGGCAACCCCCGCAGAGGGTCTGTTGGCATTCGGCGTTACCTGCACGC
>CAYRJI010000082.1:0-8432 GCA_964424645.1 uncultured Akkermansia sp.
CGTCGCATCGCCTGCGGCTGCCTTATATTCGTTACTACCGGTGATCTCCGGATAATCTGCTGCTTTAGCCTGCTGATACGACATGAGCGAAATGGCAGCCCATCCGGAAACAGAGCCGAGGGTGGTGGGTAGAGAAACAGGCAGAGCCAGAGCTGCGAGGCAAGCCAGCAGAGCCTTGCGGAGACCGTGAGGTAAATGGAGTTTCATAATCTGTGATAGGTTTAATAAGAGTTTCATGTGAAGAATCCACCGACCTCGCAGCCGGAAATTCCCCGCCCACATTTCATCCGTCAGTATATCTCATTACAAATACGATACGCCCGGGAAAAGTCTTTCCTCGCTTATTATCAGCGTGTTCCATGCACGAAACAAGAATTGTTATTCCTCCGTGACGCGGGCGACTCTTCCCCTCTGCCTCGGGCGCAATTTACTTTTTTTTTAGCGTGAACGCAATTTTTTGCTTGCGTACGGCATTTGTAATGAGATACACAATTGGAAGTACGAGGCAAATGGAAGTACGAAGTGGCAGAGCTAGGGAGTACCGGGCGAGGTGGGCAGTAGGGATGTGGCGGAGAAAACGTGTGTGGTGGGAGGCAAAGCGGAAACGAAGCGCGGGAGATAAATTCGTGCGCCCGTGACGCTGATGCCACGCAACGCGTCTGAGAACCGCATAGGAATCAGCGCGGCAGCGATTTCCGGGAAGTTTTTTGGGGACGGTGTGAATCGGAGCTGTCGGAGATTAATCTTTCGCGTCAAACTCCTCGGACTCGGTGTCGAAGGCGTCGTCCTCGTACTTCTTAAATTTTTTGACGCGACGTGCGGGGGGGAGGGGAGAGAGGACCATACTGACAGAATTGCCGACGAGCTTGGGGGGTTGGTCGACGCGCCCCATCGTCTTCATATCCTCCACCACCTTAGCCATCACATCGAAGCCCATTTGCTGGTGGGCATTTTCACGCCCTTTGAAGCGGAGCTGGAAGCGAACTTTATGCCCGTGGTCGAGGAATTGCTCGGTACGCCCCATTTTGACGTTGTAGTCGTTGACATCCGTACCGATGCGCAACTTGACCTCCTTCATGCGAACGGACTTGGACTTACCGTTTTTCTGTTGTTTGGCCTGCATGTACTTGTACCTGCCGTAGTCGATGATGCGACAGACGGGAGGATCGGCATTGGGGGCAACTTCGACTAAGTCCAAACCGAGTTCTTTGGCCCTAGCGAGAGCCTCGCGAGTAGGGAACACCCCGAGCTGGGCACCCTCCACATTGACCACGCGGACACGCGGAGCGCGAATGCGTTCATTGACGCGGGTTTGGGGAGTTTTGTTGAACTGGTCACGGCGGTTATTCCGTGGTGAAGATGTCGGTTTTTTGGGTGGTAACGGCACGAGTAATGGGGTATGGGTTGGAAGAAATGAATGAAAGGTATTATTCAGCCTCAGGAGATTGGGGACGGATAGCGGGTGCAATGAGACGCCGGGAAATCTCATCCTTCAGGGCGGTACAGAAATCGCCGAGGGGCATGGGACCGAGAACATCGAGGTCCCTGTGGCGGACGGAGACGAGCCCCTGCTCCGCTTCACGCTGACCGACGACGAGCATGTACGGCACGCGGTCCATGCGGGCGTTGCGGATTTTGGCACCGATTTTGTCCGCCGCGTCATCGACGCGCACACGCGCTCCGGCATCCACCAAAGTGGCGCGCACCCGCTCGGCAAAATCGGCGACTTTTTCCGAAATTGGGAGGACGCGCACCTGTTCCGGGGCGAGCCACGTGGGGAACTTACCGGCGAAATGTTCGATGAGCAGCCCGGTGAAACGCTCCATCGAGCCGAAGGGAGCGCGGTGAATCATGACGGGGCGGTGCGGTTTGTTGTCGGCACCGGCGTAAGAGAGCTCGAAACGCTCCGGTAAATTGTAATCCACCTGAACGGTACCCAATTGCCAGTCGCGACCGATGACATCGCGCACGATAAAGTCAATTTTGGGACCATAGAAAGCGGCTTCATCTTCCGCTTCAGAAAAGGCAAAGCCCTCCTCAAGCAACACCTCGCGCAAGGCATTTTCGGCGAGGTGCCAATTCTCGTGGCTACCCACGTACTTCGGGTCGCTGTAACCCCCGTCGCGCAGGGAGAGACGCACGCGGAAGTCATTCATTTGCAGGGTACCGAGAATCAACTTGACGATGCTGATGCACTGCTGAACCTCCTGCTTGATCTGGTCGGGGCGGCAGAAGATATGGGCATCGTCCTGCGTGAACCCCCGCACGCGGGTCATACCGCCCAGCTCACCGCTCTGCTCCCAGCGATAGACCGTGCCGAACTCGGCGAGGCGCACGGGGAGGTCGCGGTAGGAATGCGGGTCGTTGGCGTAGATGCGGATGTGGTGCGGGCAATTCATGGGTTTGAGCATGAAGCCGCCGATGGTGCGCGAGTCCAGCGCGTTGAAGAGGTCGGCGCAGGAGGCGTGCTCGTCGCGCAACTTTTTGAAGTCATCCGGGTCCGGAATGGGCGGGAATTGGCTTTCCTTGTAGTGGTCCCAGTGACCGCTGGCCATGTAGAGGTCCAGCTTTCCGATGTGGGGGGTGTACACCTGCGAGTAACCGATGCGGTCGAGAGCTTCGGTGATAAACTTTTGGAGTTCGCGACGGACAATGGAGCCCTTAGGTTTCCAGAGGACGAGCCCCTGCCCCACCATATCATCGATGGCGAAGAGCCCGAGTTCACGCCCGAGCTTCCGGTGGTCACGCTTCTTCGCCTCCTCCAGACGGACCAAATACTCGTCCAGCCGGGAACGATTCGGAAAGCAGGTACCGTACACGCGCTGCAAACGCGGACCCTTGGCATCCCCTTGGTAATAGGCAGCGGCAACACTCATTATTTTGAATGCCTTGCAATTTCCCGTGCGGGGGACATGGGGACCGGCGCAGAGGTCGGTGAAGTCGCCGTTGCGGTAGATCGAAATGGGCTCGTCTTCCGGGATACGGGAAAGGAGGTTCATCTTGAACTTGGATGGGACGGAGCGCGGTCCGATGCTGCCCAGTTCGCCGGATTCCGCGAGCCGGAGAGCTTCTTCGCGGGACACCACCGTCTTTTCGAAGGGCGCGTTTTCCTTGACCACCTTCCGCATTTCTTCCTCGATGCGGGCAAAGTCCTCCGAGGAGATGTGGTGGTCGAGCTCGATATCGTAATAAAAGCCATTTTCGACGGCGGGACCGGCGGCGAGCTGAGCTTGGGGCCAGAGACGGCAGATGGCCGCAGCGCAAACGTGGGCGCAGGAGTGGCGCAGACGCTCCAACTCCGTGACCCGGTAGCGTTCTTCGAGGGATTTCCGTTCCTTATTTTCGGACATAGACATCAATTTTCAGCTAAAAGATATAGGAAGTCACCGGGCGATAATGCCACCATGGACATCAACAGGAGGGACAGAGACCTGCGGCAGTAACCGGGGAAACCCTTCCTGCGGGCACGGCGAAGCGTACGCCGGGAGTTCAGACGCGACTTGAGGAAGAAATAGGGAAAGCGTACAAAGCGGTACAGAGTGTACAACCAACCGGGCAACACACGCACGTGAATCCTGCGGAGAGCATATTTCCCACCGACGAGGATATCGCTCACAAAATCCAACTGGCGACACATTTGAGGCGTAACAGCGTAGAAAGACACGTTCGTCCACAGGTTCACCTCCGCACAGTAAAAGGTATCGATAGCGCGGTGAGTAGCTACCCATTCCCACACATCAGAAGCATCCTGCGGCATCGCGTTGAGCAAAGGTGTGTACATTTCTGAGGGCACGATATAGGCGCAGGCAGAGAGGACGCCTCCGATCTGCAACAGGGAACACTCCCCACGCCGCGCAAGCCGCCGCGCACAGGTGGAACGCCCATTCATGGACAGATAGAGCAGGTACTTGCTCCCGGCGAAACGGAGAATAGCATCGCGCACGAGAGCCAGTCCTTCCGCCGTAAAGTTGATCTCCGCATCATCCTCGAAAATCATGACATTTCGCCAACCCTCACGCCGGGCACGGTCAATGACATTGCGGTGAGAGAGCGCACACCCGGCAGTACCCATCCAACACGCACCACGGTCCGCCGTACGCTCGGTGAACCACGGAGCCTTGCCACTTCCGGGAAGTTCTGCACCTACAACGGCACTTTCGCGATGTATCTTTTCGGGCGGTATGACACCCTGAACGCCACAGCAAAAGGAGAGCCACCTATCCTTCCGATGGTCCAAGTTAATACAAACCACGGCATCAACTGCGTCCCAACACTCTGCGTGTATGTCAGCGGCTTGCATATTCAGTCATTCCTTCCGTAGTCATCCTCGTAGCGTCGAATGTCATCCTCACTCAGCAGTTCGCCGAATTGAATTTCCAGCAACTTAATTGCCTTCTCGCTCTCATTGGTCAGGCGGTGCAAGGTGTTTCGAGGAATGAGGACGCCGTCACCCGGTCTTATGGAAAAATGCTCATCTCCCTTTTGCACCACGGCCTCACCCTCCATCATGATCCAGCGTTCGGCACGGAATTGATGACATTGCAGGGAAATACGTTTACCCGGCTCAACAATCAGTTTTTTGACGACCAGATGCGGAGTGAGGTCCAATACGACCCAAGAACCCCACGGACGCACATCCGTATCCCCCACCTTATATTCGATCGGAATCATGATTTATTTCTCAAGTCCCAACCAACGGAAAAAGATACGCGATGGATGCATACGCCTCAGGGAATCGGTAAGCACGGGTGCACGCAGTCGCTCGCGCACCCACGGCAACAACAAAGAAGAAAACGCCTGTATGAGCAACCACCCCAATACACGCCCCACACCGGAACCGGCAGCCGGTGCCGAGTGCGCCGCAGGTCCTCGCCCGCCCACCAATGCGTGCATGACTCGCCTGCCTAGGAGCAGCCCCACCAAACCACTACCCACTGTCAAGCCAATCTTCAGGTAAGGACGCGACCCACTGACGCGGTCGCAGACACCGCGCACGACCGCCACCGCAGCGTCCAAGTCCTGCTTGATCGCTGCACGTGACGAAGCGACGCGCTGCAAAATTATTCTTTTCCTTTCAGAGAGAGTTTGATCCATTCCAAGTCCGTTTTAAGTTCCTGCACCGTGTGGGGAGCGACACCATCAGGCTTACAACGTTTACTGATAAGCAATGCGACAAACCCGGTCACCAAGTTGAAAGCGAGTGCAAGTGTGACCGCCACCGGGTACGACTGAACCAGCGGTTGAAGAAGCAGCACCGCTAAAACGCAGAGTAGGAGGTAGGCACAGCCGAGCAAAACGCACCCGACCATTAACCAAGCGAGGCGGCTTGTCTGCTTTCTTCCGTACTCGGTAAGCTCCTCCTGCAACAGTGCCGCCAACGCTTCTAAGTGCTGGGTGGCATGCAGCACGGAGAGTCGCACACTGCTCAGCGCGACCTCTGCCTGCTCCCGCAAACCGGGACGCTGCTCCGGTGGTGTGTTATCGGACATCATACAGCAGATCTACCCCACCGCTTATCGGCGGCGACCCAAGAGCAGACCGAGCAGCAATCCTATCCCCATAGCACCCAAGACGCTGACGGTCGGATTGGCTTTCACATACTCTTCGCCGGCGTGGTGTAGGTCCCTCGCCTTGTCGCAAGTCGCACTCCAGCCCTCATTGATCTGCTGCCGTGCCTCTTGCGCGTAACGCCGCACGTTCTCGACCTGATCCGCTGTGGCTCGGCGCAACTTTTCATACTGCTCAGCTGCGTACTCGCGAGCCGCAGAAAGACGACTTTGCGTGTCGGCGGACGGAGCGGGGTCCGGAGTGGGAGCCGGTTCTACTTTCTGGTCATGTTGTTCGTCGCTCATAGTATGATAAGAGTTCTCACTTGGGGGGCGAGGTACTGCCTCTCCGACACCACCCCGCCCGCTCACGCCGTCATTATAAGCACGTTTCGCCGACTTTTGCAAGCTAACTTGTGACTATGAACGAATTTTTTTTGTCCCTCCCCGGTCACATATACGTTTTTTCGACCCCGGCGTACGCTGTGTACCGGTGGCAAGGAAATATCCTCAGCGGGTGGCAGACGACTTCAGTCCTTGCTTCTCGAGGAGGGCATCGGGGTTGGGGTCGCGTCCCATGAAGTCGCGGTAGAGCTCGGCAGCGGGCTTGCTGTCGCCCTTGGTGAGAATTTTCTCACGGTATTCGGCACCGACAGCCGGATTCAATATCCCCTCCCGGAGGAATTTTGTAAAGACATCGGCTGCGAGCACCTCCGACCACTTGTACGAGTAATACCCGGCAGCATACCCACCGGAGATGCAGTGAGTCAGTGTGTGCATAATCGAGGGAGGCTGCACTGAGTACGGGGCTTTCCACGGACCGAGGAGTTCCTGCGTCGCAGCATCGAGGTCCTTGCCGCGAAAGAGCTCGTTGTAGTGCGTGTGCATCTCCATATCCAGCTTGGCGATGCAGAGCTGCCCCATGTTATCGTGGGCGGGGAAGAAAAACCTCACATTTTGCAACTTCTGCAGGAGCTCATCGGGGATGCGTTCTCCGGTTTTGTAGTGCACGGCGAAGGTGGCGAGACTCTCGGGTTCCCATGCCCAGTTTTCATTCATCTGGCTGGGCAGCTCCACAAAGTCCCATGTGACACTGGTGCCGCAATGTGAACGCAGCTCAGTGTCACCGAGCATGCAGTGCATCATGTGCCCAAACTCGTGGAACAGCGTCCTGACGTCCATGTGCGAGAAGAGCGCGGGCGCGTCCGCCGTGGCGGGGCTCAGGTTACCGACCAAGGCAGCGAGATGGGGGGTATGCGGTTTGCCGTCATGGGCGGGCGTTCCGTAACGCAATGGATGCACCCACGCCCCGCCGCGTTTGGAATTGCGGGGGAAGAGGTCCATGTAAAACGACCCGAGATGCTGCCCGGTTTTTTCATCTTCCACCGCAAAAACACGTACCTCCGGATGCCATACAGAAACCGCCCCATCTGCGGGCTTCTCCTCCTGCCCGGCATAGCGTGTGGGTAACTCCCGCACCCGGATGGAATACAGTTTTTCGTAGATGGCAAACATGCCCTTGATCACACGGTTGCACTCTTGATAGGGACGCAGCTGCTCGGTGTCGAAGGAATACTGTTTTTGGGCGAGCTTGCGTTGGTAATAATGGGCGTCCCACGGGTTCAGTTTGTCTGACTTGACGCCTTTCTCCTGCGCGATAAAGTCCAGCAGTTGTGTCACCTCGGTATCGAACGTCGGCTTGACCTTTTTCATCATGTCATCGATAAAGTCCATCGCCTGCTGCCCGCTCGAGACCATACGGTGGGCGAGCTGGAGGTCCGCAAAGTTGGCGAAGCCCAAGAGCTCAGCCAGCTCACGACGCAGCATCATCACGCGGGCTACGATGCCCGAGTTGTCGTACGGGGCTTTGCCTCCCACAGAGGAGTACGCCTCCCAACAGCGTTTGCGCGTAGCTTCCACATCGCAGGTGCGAAGGACCTCAATCACGCTCGGCTCTTGCAGGGTGATCAGCCAGCAGGGCTCTTGCTCCGTGCCGAATCCGGCGGCTCGGGCACTCGCGCGGGCTCGCTCCATCCATACCTCCGACATACCGGCAAGTTCCGCCGGATCCCGCACCACCCACTGCCACGCGTTGGTCGCGTCCAACACATTTTTGTCGAATTGGTTGGCGAGCGTCGAAAGTTCGCTGAGGATTTCCGCCAAGCGTTCCTTGTGCTCGGGGCTGAGGTCAGCACCACTGTCACGGAAAGCATCCACCACCTGCTGCACGTAGCGTTGTTTTTCCGGGGAAAGTTTCTTCACCCACGGGGCGGAGGCAGCCGTCTTGATGACCTCCCACAGTTTTTCATCGGCCGTAATCGACGCTTGGAATCGCGTAATTTCGGGTAGGAGTTCCTCTTGTACTTTGCGGAGCTCCGCGTTGTCCATCACGGCGGAAAGATTTCCCAGCAATATCTCCGCATTTTCCATCTCCTGCTGGGCATTTTCAAACGCCGCGAACACGTTCTCAAATGTCGCCTGCTGCGGTTGAACTTCTCGGATGGCTGCCAAGCGTTCCTTCGCGAGCTCTATCCCCGCCCGCACATCGACTGCGCCCTGCTGCGGCGTCAATTCTCCCCATTCCGGGTAACTTTCCACGTCAAAAAATGGATGGCGTTCCCCTGAAGCAACCGCCCCCTGCACCACCGCCAACCCCATGCATACCATGCCTACTGCTCTCGAAATCGCGTTCATATCGCACAACAGTACGTATCGGCATCGCAGGTTCTTTCAAAAAACAACGAAAAAACCACATCTGCCCCACACCTGTCCCAAACAAATTAGGGGTTTCGTGGTGGGCGATAACTTTGTCGCGAGACAAATGGCAGGATAAATGGCAGGATAAATGGCAGGATAAATGGCAGGATAAATGGCAGGATAAATGGC
>CAYRJI010000083.1:0-8243 GCA_964424645.1 uncultured Akkermansia sp.
GAAGTGGAGGGTAGTGTGCCTTCCTAGAGATATGTACCAGTTTGTTGACCTAGAGTTGCAGGGCACATAAATACGGGAGGATTCTGAAAGTATCGGGGAAAGATGGAGCATCGAGGGGTCTTTTTTCGATTAGCAAGTGGCAAACTCGGGAAGTTCCAAGCACTTAATATATCCGGGACCGATGTGATATGGTACCAAAGTCGTGCACTTTAGACTTGATAAGGTGGGAGGTAGATGGTATAACAGGTGTGGGCACATGAGTAGCAGGTTATACATATACGACTGCCTGAGTGAAAAGCTGAGGGTGGCGGGGGCACCGTTTATGACGATAGGGAGAGGTGAGGGGAATGTGTTTCGGTGCAAAATGAGGGCAATATCCGGTGGGTCGTTTGCCTTGGGAGGCGCGGTCTGTCGTTTTGTCCCGCATTCGTCCGTAGGAAGTTACTCCCTGAATGGACAACGCTTGCAACGCGAAACGGTGCTTTCGGCGGGAATACTGAATTTACTGGTGTTGGAGGGGGGATGCTTGGTTGTTTGGTTCGGAGATGAACGGCAAATGCCGAATTTCAGCACCTTCGCCCCGAGGGAGTGGTACACTTACGACAAAGCGAGTCGGACATGGAGTGGACCGATGTCCTTGGAAAACCTCTATGCGATACCGGAGGGACGGGACAGCGGGACGTTGGCGGTCTTCAAAGGGTTAACATCGTGTGCGTTTGAATTGGCAGACGTGAGGGAGGTAGCGCGTTTTACGCTCGAGGAGGCGGGAGCTCTGCCTCGGAAAACGCAACCGAGTGTTGGATACCCCGCACCGGCGGAAGAGAATGACAAAGTCATCTGTTGCCCGCACTGTTGGCAAAGGTTTCCGTTATCGCATGCACTGGCCATTTCATCACATCCGAAACTCGTGGGAGACAGAATCTTGGGACAGGATGCACAGCAGAGATTCACTCCGGTACAAGTGAACCAACAAGGGGTGCCGGTGGATGCCATGGGGATGAGCGTGCGCGAATATGCCTGTCCGTGGTGCCATCACAAGATGCCGCCCTTTTTCTCGCGCTCACGGCAGATGATTTTCTCGCTCATTGGGGTACCCGGAGCAGGAAAGTCATATTATCTGACGACGATGCTGCACGAGCTGGAGTATACTTTGCCGCGAGAGTTCGGATTGGCTTTTCGGGACGCAGATTCACGAAATAACGCCCCCCTCAACGCGATGCGTATGCGTCTCTTTTCCGCCAACGCACCCGAGGAAGCTTGGCTCGAACGTACGGATACCCATGGTCCTCTCTACCACGAAATCTGGCGTGATGAGCATTATGTGCGCGTGCCGCGCCCCCTCACCTACAGTCTGAGTAGTCCTGTCGGGAAAACTTGTACATTAGTTTTTTACGATACAGCGGGCGCAAATGGTGAAGCCGGGGCGGACGCGCAGGAGCGTGTGCCCGCGCACATAGAGGTCGCATCCGCCATTTTTTTCCTGTTTGATCCGACCGTAGACCTAGCATTTCGACGTCTCATCGACACGGACAGGAAATCCACCGGGGAAGAGCGTCCCCTCCGAGGGCGACAAGCCCTGCTGCTTTCGGAAATGGAGATGCGACTGAGGGCGGTGCTGCATCTGCCGCCGGAGCAAAAGCTGGCGGTGCCGCTGGCGATTATCGTGGGTAAGAGCGATACATGGCAGCACCTACTCGGGACAGAGCCCATGTTGCCGAGCGTGAGGAGTGGTCAATTTCAACCGAAGTTTGTAGATGTCAACTCCAAGCGATTGCGTCAATTCCTCTTTAATGTGACCCCGAGCTTCTGCACGAATGCAGAAGCTATTTCTACCAACGTGCGCTACTTTGCCGCCGGTGCTTTCGGTAATAAACCGGAAGAATTCACAGATTCTCAAGGTGTAACCCACTTGGTACCGAGTGGCGGAACGATGCATCCCAACCGTGTGATCGACCCCATTCTCTGGGCACTACACTGCAAGGACCCCGAGCTCCTATGCGGGTCGCGTCCTTAATTCCCCCGCGAGTTGCCCGCATGTCCTACTGGCTCATCCATACATTACCATCGGGTATCCGCGATGCACACCACGCCGACACATGTGTCGTATCACGCATCGAAACGCAACTTGTGCGAGGTATCGTGAATGACCCCGAACGGGAACACCCGATGGCACCGAGTTTCTCGGTACAAAAAAACGGAAGTTAGCCGGGCATTTGAGCTCACACCTACATCATGAGCAAGGGACCCTCCCAAAAACAATGGCGCACGCTGAAACGCTTTGCACTCGCCGGGCGAGGCGAGGAGGTGCGACATCTGCTCGAAAAATGGCGTGATGTTTACCCGAACGACACCCAAGTGACGACGGAATTGAAGCGGCTGAACGAAGGAAAGCGTTTGCTCATCACCGAAACAAAGCAGGAGCGTGCCGCGCGCTGCCGTGACGAAGCGATATCCGGAATTCTGACCCTGCTGCAACGCTGCCGCAGCTCTCACTCCATCCCCGGCTTGTCCACCCAAGAACTGCTGAGTATGCAGTCGGAGCTGCGTACCCACCTGCGCACGCTCAGCAAGGAGGAGGTGGCTGCCCCGCGAGGGACAGGAGCTCTGCTGCGTATGCTGGACAGTGAGCTCGCCAAACGGCACCACAAAAGCACACGTAGTCGCATGCTTCGCGCGGGCTTGGTTGCCTTGGTTCTCGCAGTGCTCGGGGGTACATTCTGGACGCTGCATCGCCGCGCGGGCACGCTCGCGGCGCGTCTGCAAGAGGCACGGAAGTGTGAAAATTGGGTGGCGACAGAGCAGCTGCTCGGTGCAGTCAATACAGGAATCAACCGCTTGGTAAACAGCCAAGTACAACCGGTCGTCGACGATGTTGAGCACTGGCGGCAGGATGTGCGGGCAAAGGCAAAAGCCTTGGCGCGGCAGATGGTCGTGTACGAAAATATTGATGCGGTCTCATCGTTGAGCCTAGAGGAACGTGCGCTCTTTCTGCGCAAAATTCGTGCCCTGCCGTCTCCCTTTTCCGCGAAACTGCTCGCGCAATGGGATGAGCTCTGTCGTCCGGTGAGGGAGATACTCGCAAAGCAAAGGAGGGAAGCCATTGCCCGTTTCTCTGCACCTTTCCCGGAGCCGTATGTCAGCGGAAATGCCACGACAGACATCTCGGTGTTGCAGCGGGCTGAGCGTTCTCTTTCTCGCTTGTTGGATGATTTCCGGGACGCACGCGATGCCCTAGACCTAGATGAGGAGGTCGTCGCTCGCCAGCGTCAGCTCCTTCACCGTATCCGCGACTCTCTGGACGACATTCAGCAACTCTCCCGCGCTGTCAAGTTGTTGAGTACGGCTCGCTCCCTCAGTGAGCACCGTCATGCTCTCCGCGACTTCCATCCGCTCTCTTACCCGCAAGCTGTACATGTCGCAAAAATCTGCAATCTCCTCGACGAAAAAGGGGAGCTCATTCATGCCACGATCCTCGGGATGCGGTACTGCGTACCCGTCGCCCTGCCCTTCCCCTACCCTGCCCACGTTATGTCTGCCGTCACTGAGGGCGGTCCCACGTTCAGTCCACATGCTCCGGCATCTGCCGAGCAAGTGGCTCTCATGGAAGACATCTTCACCGGACGTACCTTACGGCAGAAACTCTACGAGCTCACCTCACCCGACGGAAAAGTGCGTTATTCGGAGGATCCGCCCACTGTAACGGAGGATGGTCACGTCCGATTCGAGGTATCGGTGCTCGACCCGGCCTACAATCTCGAATCACGAAAGGAGGATTGGTCCTACCCACACATGGTAAAAATGCGCACGGTGGATGCCACACCTGTGCTTAAAGCGACGGGTATTGAGCGTCCTACCTTCTTTCTGCGTGCCAATATCCCCCGGATGCTCGGGCAAATCACCTGTATCCGTCAGAAAACCTGTCCTGCCCTCGCAAAGGCTTACGTATACGGTACGCTCGTCAAGCTGCTCTCCCTCAATCAGGATGAGGATGTACTCGGGTTGAGATTTTCTCCCTCCCTCGCTGCGGACCTCGATAGTTTCCGGGCTCTATCGGAGCAGCTGCACTTCACTCTCTCCCTTTCGTGCTGGCTGCAAGCTTCCCCCGCCTCTTCCAAAGCTGAATCCGCTTTCGCAGCCTGGTTTGCCCAACACAACGACCGACATTACGACCGTGAGATGTGCTCCAATCTCCGCAATATCATCAACACCAAACCTCAATACGTCGGCTTTGTGGACACGGACGGTACCCCACGCTTCAAAGACTCCCTAGCCCCTTCCCCATCTCGCACCCTCTACTATTTCTCCGGTGATGAACTGAAGGCATCACCCGCAAGTGTCCCCCTGTCGGCACCCACTCCCTTGTCTCCCCTCTTCTCTCTCTGAGGAAATGCATATCCTCACCTTCCACCTCCCGAGTGTACGTACTTCCCTGCCGGATGCCCGGGAGTTGGACAGCGTGGAACGCGTAATGTACGCCCACCGGGGTGCTCCTTTTTTGTTGGAGCGCACTATCCTTCGCCGCGAACTGAGCACCCGTATCGGAATCCCCCCCGCCGAAGTACACCTAGACTACACACCCCTCGGGAAACCCATCTGCCGAGAACAACCCTTTAATCTCAGTCATAGCGGCGACTTCCTCTGCATCGCTTTTCACCACACCGATGTCGGTGTGGATATAGAACTCATGCGCCCTCGCCGCCATTTGGTGGGCATTGCACGCCGCACGATGTGCCCGGAACAGCTGGACGCTTGGTGCTCGCGGGGGTACCCAATGGACGAATTTTACGCTTGCTGGTGCGCGGCGGAAGCCCTCATCAAGTTGCGCGGCGGCAGCATCCTGCGCGCACGGCAGCAGCCCTTCCTCTTCACCCCCGCAGGAATTGTGCCTCGCTTCGATAATGCCCCCATCGTTCATCTCTTCTCCCCTGCCCCCGGTTATGCAGGTGCCGTCGCCTTCTGCCCTCACTCTCAACCATCCCCTGAAAATGAACCGCTTAGTACCGTACAAACATGAAGTGCGAGGCGGAATGAATGTACGATGCTCGGATGTGCAAAGGTGTATGTCTGTGTCGAAAAATTTGACAAATTTGTTGAACAAAAATGTCAATTAAATGGTGCCATTTGACAAATTTGTTGAAAAAGCAATGACCAATTATGGCACGGGAGAAATATAGGGGCTTGATACCCATAGGTCCCGAAATAGTGTTATGATTTGGCACGAGTTTTGCTGATACAGGAGGGGAGCCGGGAAGCGTCCGGCTCACGACAACCCAAATACCACACAAAGCTATGGCAACAGAGTCCACCGGAGCAGAAGAAGAGTTAACCGCCCTTTACGGGAGCGACACATTTGGCATCAAGACGATGGAGAAATACCTCTCCAAGAGTGCGTTTAAGAAAATGCTTAAGACCGTACAGCGTGGGGGGAAGCTGGACATGAGCATAGCGGATGAAGTGGCGCAGGCAATGAAAGTATGGGCTCTTTCGAAGGGCGCGACGCATTACACCCACTGGTTTCAGCCACTCTCGGATGCGACGGCGGAGAAGCACGACTCCTTTGTGGAGCCCGACGGGAAAGGCGGAATGATCTGCGAATTCACGGGCAAGAGTCTCATACAGGCAGAGCCGGATGCCTCGTCCTTCCCCTCGGGCGGCATCCGCGCCACCTTCGAGGCACGGGGTTACACGGCGTGGGATCCCACCTCCCCGGCGTTCATCAAACGAACGGAGCACACCGCCACGCTGTGTATACCGACGGCATTCTGCTCCTACACGGGGGAGGCATTGGACAAAAAGACGCCACTTCTGCGTTCGATGGTCGCCGTAAGTCGCCATGCCACTCGCGTGTTGCGCTGCTTTGGCATCGAGCCGAGCTGCGTGGAAAGCAACCTAGGGGCGGAGCAGGAATACTTCCTGATAGACCGCAATCTCTACCTGCAGCGTCCGGACCTCATCGAGACGGGGCGCACCCTCTTCGGCTGTCTGCCCCCCAAACACCAACAGATGGAAGACCATTACTTCGGTTCCATCAAAGAGCGTGTGCTGGAATTCATGAACTCGGTGGACCTCGCCCTCTGGAAGCTCGGGGTACCGGCCAAAACCCGGCACAACGA
Source organism: uncultured Akkermansia sp. (assembly GCA_964424645.1). Lineage (GTDB taxonomy): Bacteria > Verrucomicrobiota > Verrucomicrobiia > Verrucomicrobiales > Akkermansiaceae > Akkermansia. Next base: position 6,114 of record CAYRJI010000083.1, read on the forward strand.
GGTGGCACCGGCGCAATTCGAAATAGCCCCGCTGTACGAAGCATGCAATGTGGCAGTCGACCACAATGTGATGATTATGGATATCTTGCAGCGTCAAGCCCTCAAGTTCAACCTCGTGTGCTTGCTGCACGAAAAGCCCTACGCCAGCGTGAACGGGTCCGGCAAACACAACAACTGGTCTCTCGGCACCCCGGAGCTGGGTTCTCTCTTCTCCCCCGGCAACACTCCGCACAGTAACCTGCTCTTCCTTACCTTCTTAGCCTGCGTCATCCAAGCGGTGGACAAGCATGGGGACCTGCTGCGCGCCTCCATTTCGAAGGCAGGCAATGACCATCGCTTGGGGGCGAATGAAGCCCCACCCGCCATCATTTCTGTTTTCTTGGGTGATCAGCTTGCCGACATCATTGACCAGATCAAGGCGGGAGGAGCCAAGAGTTCTGCGGCAAAAACCACCATGGAGCTCGGGGTTGATGTGCTGCCTACTCTACCGAAGGACACCACAGACCGCAACCGCACCTCCCCCTTTGCGTTTACGGGCAACAAGTTTGAGTTCCGTGCCGTCGGCTCTTCCCAAACCTGCGCTTGGCCGATAGCTGTGCTCAATACCATCGTCGCCGAAGCTCTGGACGAAGTAGCCTGCAAGCTCGAGCCCGTGGTGGGTCAAGAGTCCTTCACCACCGAGGTCAGTAACCTCATCAAGGAGATGATCACAAAGCACGACCGTATCATCTTCAACGGCAACGGCTACTCCCAAGAGTGGATCGAAGAAGCCGAGCGTCGGGGGCTGCCGCACCTTAAAACCACCCCGGAAGCCCTAGAAGTTCTCTCCCGTCCGGATACGATTGAGCTCATGCAGAAATACAACATCCTCTCCCGCGCCGAGTTACTGGCGAGGAAAGAGGTACAGGCAGAGAGCTACCTCAAACTCATCCATATCGAGGCAAAGACCTGCCTGAACATGCTGCAGACCATTTATATGCCCGCTATCGCCGAGCAAATGACAAAGATATGCGGTACCGTCGCAGCTATCAAAGCGGCGGGCATTCAAGCCGGGCTCCGGGCAGCGCAGGACAGAGCCGGTGCTGTGGGCAAACTCTACGACGAGCTGCCGGACAAGGTGACCGCCCTACAGGAAGCCATCGATAAGGGCTGTCCTGCGAGCATGAAAGCCGCCATGGAATCCGCCCGCGTCTCTGTCGATGCACTCGAAACTATCGTGGACGCCGAGCTTTGGCCGGTCCCCACCTACGCCCAAATGCTCAATATCCACAGCAAACCCTAAACCGCCCCCTAAGCCCCCTAAACTTGCTCCGTGTAGCCACTCATGCCTTCTAAAGCGTATTTCGTGCCTCGCACTTGATCACCCTCGAGTCCTCCCGACGTAAAGGACATCTCCCGCCACGAAGCTCACATTTTTCTTGGGAACAGGTGTGGCTTTGTACTGGTAAAATGCGAGAAAATGTAGTAGTATGAGAGCGGGACGATGCGGACACTGGACTTTTACATACTACGGCAGCTGGTAGCAGTGACTCTGCTTGGTGTGGTGTCGCTTACGTTGCTTTTGCTCCTTGGGCAGCTCTTCAAGGAACTGCATGCGCTGCTGGTAGAGAGTGGAGCCCCGCCGAGTATTGTCATCGACTTCGTATTGCAGGTGATCCCCTTCTCACTGACTTTTTCCGTGCCGTGGGGCTTCCTCACGGCGGTTTTGCTCGTGTACGGACGCTTGGCGGCAGATAATGAGTTGACATCTATGCGGATGGCGGGATTGAGTCTGTGGCGTCTCAGTGTTCCTGCTTTCGCGATGGCCTTTGTCCTAGCGGGTCTCTGCTACTACATCAACATCGAAATAGCACCGAGAGGCAAAAATGCCATGGGCGAATTGGTCATTCGGGCAGCCATGGATAATCCCCGCAATCTCCTACGCTCCGGTCGCAGTGCCACGAAACTGGACCGCGTGCGTCTCTTCATCAACAAGCGCGTGGGAGATACTCTTTACGGGGTGCACATCTACCCGGACCAAGAAGTGGGCGACCCGAATACGCCCGACTTCAAAGCTATGCATGCGCGAAGTGCCGATATCGGTGACTTTGATCCGCGCGGTCGCCTCCTTTATCTCACCCTCCACCAAGC